>JAYUEA010000345.1:0-4714 GCA_043739465.1 Propionibacteriaceae bacterium | reverse complement strand
AGATATGCACCATGATCATTGCCGCCGCCGACGGGTCGAGTCTGTCGAACCCGGGTCCTGCCGGCTGGGCGTGGTACGTGGACGACGACCGTTGGGCTGCGGGCGGCTGGGCTCACGGCACCAACAACATGGGGGAGCTGATGGCCGTGCTCGACGTGCTGCGTCAGACGCGCGGCGAGGAGCTGCGGGTGCTGTGCGACTCGCAGTACGCGATCAACTGTTGCACCAAGTGGATCCCTGGCTGGAAGCGACGCGGGTGGCGCAAGGCCGATGGGCAGCCGGTGCTCAACATCGATCTGCTCAAGGAGCTCGACAAGGAGCTGACTGGCCGGACGGTCACCTTCGAATGGGTCAAGGGTCACGCCGGGCACAGCCTCAACGAGAAGGCGGACGACCTCGCCAGGGCCGCCGCGACCGCGTACAGGGACGGCGTGACTGTGCCGCATGGCCCGGGCTTCGTTGCCGGGTCGGCCCCCGCGGTCTCGCTCGCGGTCGGGCCGACCAAGCGGGAGCCGGAGCCGGACCTGTTCAGCGACCCGGTGCCGGTGGTGCGGGGGTCGGGCGTGTGGCCGGCGCCGGAGGACGACGCCGAGACCACCATCACCATGCTGGAGCGGGCCCTGCTCACTGACGACGTGCTGCTGGATCGCGACCGGCTGTCCGAGCTGTTGCACGCCGACTATGTGGGCTACGAGCCGGGGGGTGCGATCCGTACGCGCGGGTCTGTTCTCGCTCGGGCCGCCTCGCTGCCCGGTGCCGCGGAGCTGACCGTGCTGGGCGCTGACCGGCTGACGAGCGACGTGCTGCTGCTCCGCTACCGCGTTCGGCGTGCAGGCGAGGACACCCTGTGTTCGTCGATGTGGCAGCACGACGGCACGTCCTGGCGCCGCCGTTTCCACCAGGGCACCGTCTGACATCAGGCCTTCGGCAGGCGGGTCCGGATCGTCCGGGTGAGCCGCGCTGAGACGAGGTCGGACCACGGTCCCGTGAACTCCAGCCGGCAGCAGGTCGCGGTCGGGAAGTGGGTCGAGACCAGGTTCAGCGCGCAGAAGTCGGAGTCGTCGTCCGCGAGCGCATGGACGAGTCCGGGGATGCCGGGGGAGTGGCCAACGATAAGGGCTGCGGTGAGCTCTGGGTCGAACTCCCGCGCGATGTCGAGGATCGTGCCCGACCCCGCCCCGTACAGCTGGTCGGTCGGCTCGACGTCGACCATCAGACCGAGGGAGGATACGGTCTGGCGGGCTCGGGCGGCGCTCGAGACCACCACGTACTTGATTCCGGACTCCGCGAGCTGACTGCCCACCCACGCCGCCTCGTCGCGGCCGGCCGGCGTGAGCGGCCGGTTGCGGTCGCCGAGGATCCCGAACGACTCAGCGCTCGCGTGGCGCATCAGGTACAGGGCCCGCGTCTGCTCGCTCATGGGCACCATTGTTACCGGTAGGGCCTGTGGATAACCCTGACGGGCGAGGTCACTCTTTCGCCACACTCGTCGTATGCGCACGCCCAAGCCATGGACCCTGCCCACCCAGCCGGTCACGAGGTCGCTGCTGCACGCTTCGGGCGTGACAGACGCCATGATCCTGACGCAGGTGGCGGCAGGGCGGCTCGTACAGGTCAGGTACGGGGTGTTCGTGAGTTCCGACGCGTGGCCGGACGAGGCGCGGCGGCAACACGTCGTACGAGCGCATGCCGAACAGGTGGCGAACCCAGCGGCGGTGATGAGCCATGAATCCGCCGCGGTTGTCTGGGGGCTCAGGACTCCTGGCTTCGAACACTGGCACGACGAGGCGATCTCGCTCACCGTGCCGCCGTCTGCGCGCGCAACTCGGAATCGGGGGGTGAGCTGGCACACCCGGACCCTGCCGCCCGGCCACGTGACCAAGGACAGGGAGGGATATGCCGTCACGACGATCGCCCGCACCGCCGTCGACCTGCTGGCTGGACGGTCACTGTCTGAAGCTCTCGTCATCGTCGACCATGCCACGCGCCTGGTGGTGGCGTCATTCCTGGCGCGTGAACCCCGCCGGTCCGAATATGTCAACACGCGCCTGGTGCGAGCTGCTCGCGACGAGCTGCTTCAGGCGATGCCGGTTCCGTACCGAAGGGTCCGCGAGGTCGTCGAGCTCGCTGAGCCGTGCCGTGAGTCTGCGGCGGAATCCACCATCACGGGGCGCATGGTCCTGGCCGGCCTGCCCATGCCACGTTTCCAGGCGGCCATTCCAACGCGCCTGGGCACTTTCTTCCCGGACTTCTACTGGCCCGACGCCAAGTTGATCGGAGAGTGTGACGGTGCCGTGAAGTACACAGATCCCCAGGAGATCCTCAGGGAGAAGCAGCGTGAGGAGTGCTTGAGGGACGACCAGTTCCGGTTCGTCAGGTGGCCCGCAGTGCACTCCTGGACGCGTCACGCTGAGATCATCGCCCGGATCGAGCGGTATCTCGCTGGGTAGCACGTGACCGACTGGTTATGAGGCCGGCTGGGGGAGCCGCAACTGGCGTCTTCACGTGAGCGCAGGGTTATCGACCGAGAGCGGTTCGCCATAACCACCAGTTCACGTGAAGCGTCCACGCGACGGCTCGAGCGGCGTCGCCATAACCGCGAACTCGCGTGAACTACACCTCGCGGGCCGCCACGATGACGTCGCGGTGGACCGAGGAGTCGACGCGGTGGGCGAAACGGCGCCACGGGCCTTCGTCGCGGACGGTGAGGCCGGCCTTGGCCAGCATCTCTGCAAGCTGCTCGCGCGGAGTGCCGAGCGTGTTCCAGGAGAGGCCGAGAGCGCCGCCGATGCGAAGCTGGCTGGCCCAGACGGGGATGGCATCGGTCAGCAGTCCCGTGGCGGAGCGGTCGCGGCGGGTGCCGCCTCGTACATCGCTCACCGACCCGTGCACGACCCCGTACGGCGCATCGGTCACGATCGCGTCGAACTTCCGCTTGCCCCAGAGCTTCGCCGACTGACGGGTGTCGCCGGTGAAGATGCCCAGCGACACCGTGGTGTCCTCGACGGTCACCTCGGCGTCGAACCGCTTGCCCAGCGACTTGCCCTCGCGGCGCACGGGCGTCATGTCTGCAGTGTGCTTCAGGCGCTTCCGTCGCAGGTACGTCTTGAGGTACGCAGCGAACGCCTCGACAGCCTTCTCGTCCGCCTCGACGCCCGCACCGTCATGCCCGAGCCGCCACGCCTGCAGCAGCGTCGTCGCACGCCCGCACAACGGGTCGAGCACCGACCGGGCGCCGGCTGGCAGCGTGACCTGCGACAGGGTCACGTTGAGCAGCAGGCGGGTGAGCTGCTCGTTCGTCTTGCCGGGGTACTTGGGGATCGTCACCAGGTCCTCGTCCAACAGGTCGACGACCGGCAGCTCGACCGGTCGCAGCAGGCCCGACTCCTGTTCGTACAACCCCAGCCTCGCCGACTGCTCCGCCACCGTACGGAGCAGCGCCTCGTCGGCCGCCGCCTCGAAGCGCAGGTAGTCGACGCCGGCGATCACGACCGGCTCGACCTCGACGCCCGTGGTCACCGCCAGCTCGGCGGCGGCGAGGCGCGGGGCCTCACCCGCGTAGACACGGTTCAGGGACGGGGCGAGCAGCATCAACAACGGCACCGGCCCATTCAACCGCACCCGGGCCGTCCATCAGCGCACGAACTCTCTCCTCAACGCCCCAGAGTCTCTCGCCAACCCCCCCAGAGTCTCTCGCGAGTGCCTAGAGTCTCTCGAACGGGGTCAGCGCCTGCCGTAGGGTTGCGCGTGTGACCATGGCTGCCGGGCGAGTGCCCCATCCGGACAGCCACCCCGAGCTTCCCGTCGACGCCGACGTCGACTCGACCTATCACTACCAGGGCCCGCTGCACCTGCGCTGGCGTTATGTGTACGTGGTCTTCCTCGGTGGCTTCCTCGGCACCGTCGCGAGGTACGGGATCGGCCTGGTCGTACCGCGCATCGCCGGCCTCCCGCTGCCCACCCTCGCCGTCAACCTGCTCGGCGCCTTCGCCCTCGGTCTCCTGCTCGAGGTGCTCGCCAGCCGCGGCGCCGACCACGGCTGGCGCCGCCTGGCCAGGCTCCACTTCGGCACCGGCTTTCTCGGCGCCTTCACGACCTACTCCGCGTTCGCCGTCGACGCCGTTCTGCTCGCAGGCGGGGGTCGCGTCCTCGAGGCCGTCGGTTACCTCGTCGTGTCGCTGACCGGTGGCGCACTGCTCGCCGCCGCCGGCATCGTCGTCGGGGGGAAGCGATGATCGTCATCCTGATGGGGCTGTGCGGTGGCCTCGGCGCGGTGACGCGGTTCTTCGTGGACGGGCTGATCCGCAGCCGCGTACGGTCCGTCGGCTCGGTCGGCACCATCGTCATCAACGTCACCGGCGCCGTCGCGCTGGGTGTGATCGCGGGTCTGGTGTCAGCCCGCGTCGCGCCGCCCGACTGGCAGCTGATCGTCGGCACCGGTTTCCTCGGCGGCTACACGACGTTCTCGACGACGTCGTTCGAGACCGTACGACTCATCCAGCAGGGCCGTACCCGCCTCGCCCTCAGCCTGGCGCTCACCCAGCTCCTGCTCTCATTGGCGGGAGCCGCAGCCGGCTACGCGATCGGCCTCGCGCTCTAGTGTCGCGTGGCCGAGATCCATTGTCGCTTGGCGCGCCCCGGGCACGCACCTCGCAGTGTTGCCGAAGCTCGTCGTACGACCCGGTACGCCTACGCTCCGGCGCCTTGCGATGCA
>JAYUEA010000344.1:0-1514 GCA_043739465.1 Propionibacteriaceae bacterium | reverse complement strand
GCGCCTCCGAGCCCGGGTCGATGAGCAGGACGCGGTCGACGAGGGCCGAGGTGTTGGTACGGAGGATGCCGGCCTCCACCAGCGACGTGCAGCACGGTGCGGCGCACCACGGGTTCGGCCAGCCGTCGCCGGAGCCGGTACCGAGCATGAGGATTTCCATGGCGCAGAGGCTACGGGAGCGTCAGGGCTCAGGCACGTGCGGCAGCGGCAAGACCTGGCTGCGCGAGCTGAGGATCGCGCCCAGCTGGGCGACGATCACCGCGGTCAGCATGAGCCCGGCGCCGACCATGGCCCGACCGTCGAGCCGCTCGCCGAGCACGATCGCTCCGCCGATCGCCGCAAACACGGCCTCCAGCGCCATGATCAGCGCGGCGTGGCTCGCGGGGGCGTCGCGCTGCCCGACGACCTGCAGGGTGAAGCCGACGCCGGTCGAGAGGAGGGCGGCGTAGGCGATGGGTCCGGCGGCCGCGGCGATGCCGGTCAGAGGGGTGGGTTCGATGATCAGTGCGACCACGAGGCTGACCACGGCGCAGGTGGCGAACTGGACGACGCAGAGCCGGAACGGGTCGAGGGCGCCGAGACGCTCCAGCGCCATGATGTGGCCGGTCCAGAAGACCGCGCACCCGAGTACGAGCAGGTCGCCGATGTTGACTCCGACGCCTTCGCGGACGCTCAGCAGGTACAGACCGGCGAGCCCGAGCACGACGCCGAGCCAGGTCCATCGGCCGGCGCGCTGCCGGAACAGGAGCCAGCCGGCCACAGGGATGAAGACCATGTACAGGCCGGTGATGAAGCCGGCGTTCCCGGCCGTCGTGTACTCGAGACCGGCCTGCTGCAGCAGCGACCCGCCACTCAGCGCGACGCCGACACCGAGACCGGGCAGGAGCACCTTTTGCCAGCGGATCCAGCGCTCTGTACGAGTGCGGCGGGCGGCACGGTCGAAGGCCGCGACGACCACCAGCAGGACGAGTGTTCCCAGCGCGTGCCGGACCGCGGTGAACGATGCGGGGGCCATCGACTCGGCTCCGAACCTCTGCGCCACGAAGGCCGATCCCCAGATCATCGCTGCCACGAGCAGGAGCAGGCTGCCGCGTAGCGATCGATGGGTGAGGGTCACGGACCGAGAGCCTAGTGTCGGTCACGCGACACTAGGGGGCCGGGGGATCGACGCCGCACGCACCCGTAGGATGGAGGCGATGAGCGCCACGACTGCCAAGACCCTGTCTGGTTGGGGTCGTACGGCCCCGACCCAGGCCCATGTCCTACGCCCACCCGCCCCTGACGTCGTGATCGACGCGGTGACCACAGCGGCGAGCGCGAGCACGGGCCCGTTGGCGCGCGGTGTGGTGGCCCGGGGACTTGGACGCAGCTACGGCGACATCGCGCAGAACGCCGGCGGCCTGGTCATAGACATGACGTCGCTCGACCGGATCTACGGCGTGCACGAGGCGACGGCGACCGTCGATGTCGATGCCGGCGTCTCGCTCGACGCCCTGCTCCGCGTGGTACTCCCG
>JAYUEA010000343.1:0-1515 GCA_043739465.1 Propionibacteriaceae bacterium | reverse complement strand
GCCAGGTGTCGATCTACCACTGTGGGCTCACCGTGCAGTCGTCACCTCACCTGGGGCACCTCCGTAAGGAGGTCGTGTTCGACGTGCTGCGACGCTGGCTGACGGTCAGCGGCTACCAGGTGAACGTCGTCGCCAACGTCACCGACATCGACGACAAGATCCTCGCGAAGTCGGCCGAGGCGGGCGTGCCGTGGTTCGCCCACGCCTACCACTTCGAGCGCGAGCTGCACGAGGCGTACGCGGCGCTGGGCTGCGAGCCGCCCACGTACGAGCCGCGCGCGACGGGTCACATCCCGGAGATGCTCGAGCTGGTGGCCGAGCTGATCGAGGCAGGCCACGCGTACGCGGCGGCCGACGAGTCCGGGGACGTGTACTTCGACGTGAAGAGCTGGCCCTCGTACGGCGAGCTCTCCAACCAGCGGGTGGACGAGATGGTGCCCGCCGAGGACTCCGACCCTCGCGGCAAGCGAGACCCCCGCGACTTCGCCCTCTGGAAGGGCTACAAGGAGTCCGAGCCCATCACGGCCTCGTGGCCGTCGCCGTGGGGCCGCGGACGACCCGGCTGGCACCTCGAGTGCTCCGCGATGGCCATGAAGTACCTCGGCACCGAGTTCGACATCCACGGTGGCGGCCTCGACCTGCGGTTCCCGCACCACGAGAACGAGCTCGCCCAGGCGCGCGCCGCCGGCTATCCGTTCGCGAAGTACTGGATGCACAACGCCTTCGTCACGGCCGCGGGCGAGAAGATGTCGAAGTCGCTGACCAACGGCGCCAGGGTGACTGACGTGACGCAGCAGTACCCCGCGCGGGCCGTTCGGTTCTACCTCGCGGTGCCCCACTACCGCAGCGCCATCGAGTACAGCGGGGACTCCCTCACTGAGGCCACCGCCTCGCTGAGCCGCATCGACGGCTTCGTCGATCGCGCGATCGAGACAGTCGGGCAGGTCGAGACGTCGTACGACATCCTGCCGGCCGGCTTCGTCGCCGCACTCGAGGAAGACCTCGCCACGTCCACCGCGATGGCTGAGGTGTACGAGCAGGTCAAGGTCGGCAACCAGGCGCTGACGGCCGGTGATGCGGACGCGGTCAAGTCCGCGCTGGTGGCCGTACAGAGCATGCTCGACGTGTTCGGTTTGCGTGCCGACGACCCGGCCTGGGTGGCAGGCGGCGACGCGCGACTGCGGCCGATCCTCGACGGGGTCGTCTCCGAGCTGCTCGCTCAGCGTGCGGCTGCACGCGGCCGCAAGGACTTCGCCGCCTCGGACGCCATCCGTGACCGTCTGACAAGCCTCGGCATCTCTGTCGAGGACACACCTACTGGACCCCGCTGGAGCATCTGATGCCAGGAAACTCGTCGCGCCAAGGCGCGGTACGCAAGACCGGCAAGGGCATCGGCGCCAAGGGCCGCACTGCCGGCTCGGGAGGCCGCGTCCGCCGCGGGCTCGAGGGCAAGGGCCCGACGCCCAAGGCCGAGGATCGCCCGTACCACAAGGCGTACCGCAGCAAGGAGCTCGC
>JAYUEA010000342.1:0-1517 GCA_043739465.1 Propionibacteriaceae bacterium | reverse complement strand
TGCTGCTCACCGACCCTGAGATCTGCGCACAGGTACGGCGCTCGGCCGAGGTCGTCTTCGTCGACGAGTACCAGGACACGGACCCGTCGCAGGTCGGCCTGCTCCGCCAGCTCGTACAGCCGGGCGGGGAGATCATCGCCGTCGGCGACCCCGACCAGTCGATCTACGAGTTCCGCGGCGCCCAGCCGCGCGGCATCCTCGACTTCCCGGAGCTGTTCCGCGACATGGCGGGGATGCCCGCTCCCGTGGTCGCGCTCTCGCAGACGCACCGCTTCGGCGCGACCCTGGCCGACGCGACGCGGCGGGTGTCAGCGCGCCTGCCCCTGCCGCGCCCGCTGCCGGAGGCGTTGCGTGAGGCGTTCCGCCGCCCGTCGGTCGACCCGGAGACCCCTGACGGCGACCTCGAGGTGCTGACGTTCGACGACGGCGGTGCCGAAGCGGAGCAGATCGCCGACATTCTGCGCCGCGCCCACCTGCGCGACGGCGTGGCGTGGGAGGACATGGCCGTGCTCGTACGGTCAGGGCGCCGGGACATCCCACGCCTCAGCCGGGCGCTGATCGCAGCCGGGGTGCCGGTCGCTGTCGCCGGCGACGAGATCGCCCTGGCCGCCGCCGAGGCGGTGACGCCCCTCCTGCTCGCGCTGTCGGTGGTGGCCGACCCGCGACGGCTCGACGCCGACGTCGCCCCACGCCTGCTGCAGAGCCCTTTGGCAGGTCTCGACTCGATCGACCTGCGTCGTCTAGGACGGGCGCTGCGCGACGCCGACCGGGCTGACATCGGGGCGTCGGGTACGCCGGCGTCGTCGGCCGATCTCGTACGCGCTGCTCTGGTGGACCCCGACCTGCTGGCAGCGATCACTCCCGGCCCGGTCTCGGGGGCCGTCGAGGCTCTCGCGGCGCTCCTCGCCGAGTGCCGTGACCTGGTCGAGCGTGGCGGGACGGCCCATCAGGCCTTGTGGTGCCTGTGGTCGGGCACGGACTGGCCGCAGCGGCTGCAGTCCCAGCTCACGGGTGGCGGCGACCCCGCGGCCCGAGCCCATCGCGACCTCGACGCCGTGTGCGCGCTGTTCGACGTGGCCGAGCGGTCCGACGAGCTGGCCGGGGGCAGGGGAGTGGCCGGCTTCCTCGCAGAGGTCGCGGCCCAGGAGATCCCCGCCGACACGGCCAGGGAGGCAACGGCAGGTCGACGCGGAGTCCGCCTCCTGACCGCACATCGCGCCAAGGGTCTCGAGTGGCCGCTCGTCGTGGTCGCCAGCGTCCAGGAGGGCATCTGGCCCGACCCGCGCCGCCGCGCCTCCCTGCTGGAGGCCGATCGGCTGAGCGAGGACGGTCTCGTCGAGCCTCCACCGTCGAGCGTCCTGCTGGCCGCGGAGCGACGCCTGTTCTACGTGGCGTGCACCCGCGCGACCCGCCGGCTCGTCGTGACCGCCGTGTCCGGGACCGACGGCGAGGGGGACCAGCCGTCACGGTTCCTGGACGAGCTGGGCGTGCCCGTACGGCCTGTGGCCGGTCGTCCC
>JAYUEA010000341.1:0-1517 GCA_043739465.1 Propionibacteriaceae bacterium | reverse complement strand
CGGCACGGGCGCTGGTCGAAAGCGGCGCCTCACCTGTCCTCGCGGCTAGGTCGCCTGAACGCCTGGAGAAGCTCGCCCATGAGCTGGGTGGGCTGGAGTCACAGGTCGCGGACGTCAACGATCCAGTGACGGTACGGGCCCTGGTCGAGCGCGGTGACGTCCTGATCAGCACGGTGGGACCGTTCGTTCGATGGGGCGAGACCGCGATCGAGGCTGCGATCGCCGCAGGAGCGACCTATTTCGACACCACGGGCGAGCCTGCCTTCATCCGCAGGGTGTTCCAGCAGTACGGATCCGCAGCCGCCCGTACAGGAACGGCTCTCCTCACCGCGTTCGGCTACGACTTCGTACCCGGGAACCTCGCGGCAGAACTCGTTCTTCGCGCCGCCGGGCCGGAGGCCACCCGCCTCGAGGTCGGGTATTTCAGCCAAGGGTCGTCCGGCATCAGCGGCGGGACCAAGGCCAGCTCAGCGGGCGCCATCCTCGATGCCTCGTTCGCCCTGCGTCGCGGGCTCGTACGCAGCGAGCGCACCGGTGCGCGGGTTCGCCGCTTCACGCTCGACGACGGCACCGTCCTGCAGGGGGTGAGCGTCGGAGGCTCCGAGCACTTCACGGTGCCTTCGCTCCACCCGCAGGTACGCGACATCGACGTGCTCCTCGGCCGCCCCGGGTTCGGTGGGTGGCTGACTCCGGCACTCACCGCACTGCTGTCTGGGGCGAAGAAGATCCCTGGGGTCGGCGCGAAGCTTCTCTCGAGCCTCGGGTCGGAGGGCTCCACCGGTGGACCTGACGCCGAGGCCCGGTCACGCTCTCGGTCCCTGATCGTCGCGGAAGCGCGCTCTGCCTCCGGCCAGCTGATCCACCGCATCGTGATGGACGGCCCCAACGGGTACGACTTCACCGCGCGCATCCTGGCCTGGGCTTCGCTCGAAGCAAGCCGGGGCGCCATCACCCAGATAGGGGCGCTCGGACCGGTTGCCGCCTTTGGCCTCGACGCGCTTCGCGCCGCCGCGGAGAACGCTGGCCTAACCCGCGTGTGACCGGGGTAGGTCGACCGCTCTGGCGAGCCCGAGATACGGACGTTCCGCGTCGACGGAGGAGTTGGACGACGTCATGCGGAACAGAACGCTCAGTTCTTGGGGTGTTTACTGCGGGCCAGCCAGGCTATCCACCCGAGGAACGCGCGTTTGGCGACGTGACTTCTTGTACGTGTCGACGGCCTTTCGCGAGCTGCTCACCCCGCTCTGGGAGGGTCGCACGCGCACCAGGTCGCGGTGGCATTCGACAACCGGGTCAACGCCCCACCCCGCCTTCGGCTTGACCCCCACCGACTCCGGTCTTGACCCCTACACCGTCAGCGGATTGGAGACCTCGAGCCGGCCGTTGTCGATGAGCCATCGGACGGACTCCAGGACCGCCTGCTCGGGCTCGTACCGCGGTGTGTAGCCGATGAGCCTGCGCGCCTTGTCGATGCTGACGTAGTGGCTGCGGGAGAGGTGTTCCCAGCTGGTCTGGGC
>JAYUEA010000340.1:0-1518 GCA_043739465.1 Propionibacteriaceae bacterium | reverse complement strand
CCGGTCAGCATCTGCTCGAATATCGCGAGGAGGCAGAGGCCGCCGAATGGCGGGCGAGCGGATCGCTTCGCGCGGACCAGGTTGGCTCGCCGCCGCTGTAGCTCTCGTGCATCGCGCTTGAGCTGGGCTGCGCGTCGACGCCGAGGAGATCCTGCCCGTCGCAGCCATCGGGCCTACGGTTCCGTCCCGTGAAGTCGTTGTTCTGAGCGTGCTTTGGAGGGCCGGCGCCGCTGCCTCCCGTGAAGTGGTCGTTCTGAGGCGAACTGGAGGCGCCACAACCACCACTTCACGGGATGGGGTCGCCCTCAGGCGGATCCCAGCGTTCGTATCCACGAGTTCACGGGGCCCTCTGCAGAGTCTCAGGATTGCCACGGCGACCAGGGAATACATCACCTACCTCGATAGTTGCTGGCTGCAAGCACATGACTGAGATCCGAAGCGCTGCCGTCGAGGCACTGTCGACCGACCTGACCCGAGCGATCAGGTTCGTCGGCGCGCTCAAGCAGCGGTACGGGGTTTCGGATCCGGCCTCCGTGCCCCTGTTGTTCCGCTTGCTCGACGGCCCCAAGAGGGCCACCGAGCTGGCAGAGCTGCTGCACGTCGACCTGTCGGTGGTCAGCCGCCAGGTCACCTCGCTGGCAGGTCGCGGACTCGTGGTCAAGACGCGGGAGTCCGACGACAAGCGCGCATCGCTGGTGGAGATCACCGATGCGGGCCGCACGATCACGGCTGACGTCGAACGCATCCGTACAGGCTTCATCCACGGTCTCGTCACCGACTGGGACGACGCCGACGTCACACAGTTCGCCCACTACCTTCACCGGCTCGCGGAGACGTTGGAGCACTTCCACGGGGCAGCGCGCCCCCCGCGGCCGCACATTCCAGGAGAGATATGACAGCATCGACCGCTCACGCGGAACGCTCGTCCGACGAGCTGACACATCGCCAGATCACCACGATCATTATCGGGCTCATGTCCGGGATGTTCCTGGCGGCACTCGACCAGAACGTGGTCGGTACGGCGATGAAGACCATCGCCGACGAGCTGCACGGTCTTGACCAGCAGGTCTGGGTGACCACCGCATACCTCATCACGTCGACCATCTCGACGCCGATCTACGGCAAGCTCAGTGACCTGTACGGGCGGAAGAAGTTCTTCCTCACCGCGATCACGATCTTCATCATCGGGTCGGCGATGTGCTCCTTTGCCACGTCGATGCCGATGCTGTCCGTGTTCCGCGCGGTCCAGGGCCTGGGCGCCGGAGGCCTGTTCTCGCTCGCCCTCGCGATCGTCGGCGACATCGTCGCGCCGCGTGAGCGCGCGAAGTACCAGGGCTACTTCCTCGCGGTGTTCGGCACCTCGAGCGTCTTCGGCCCCATCATCGGTGGCTTCTTCGCTGAGTCCCCGACGTTCGTCGGCCTCACCGGCTGGCGCTGGGTCTTCCTCATCAACGTGCCGGTCGGCATCTTCGCCCTCATCCTTGTTACGAGGACGCTCCACCTTCACCACGTGAAGCG
>JAYUEA010000339.1:0-4738 GCA_043739465.1 Propionibacteriaceae bacterium | reverse complement strand
GCACCTCTTGGGTGAACGGCTCGATGGATTCCTGCTGGGTGAGGAACCGCTGACCCGCCGCGCGGATCTGGTCCTCGTTGCCGCCGACCTTGACGATCGCGACGCCGTCCAGGTTGAGCTTGACGCCCTGGCCGGACACAGCGCCCCGGATCGTGACGGGGATGCGACGGCTGGAGAGGTCGAGGATGTAGAGGCGCTGCACGAACGGCAAGACGAACGCGCGGCCGCCCATGACGACGCGCTGACCTGACAGGTCCTGCGTCATGACGCCAGCGCTGTCGGCGAGCTCTTTGCCGCGAGCTCCGGTGATGATGAAGGCCTCGTTGGGGCCGGCGACCTTGTACCGCGTGATGATGACGATCGCCAGAAGAATGACGATGGCGATGAGGCCGATGATGGGAAGGGCAAGACCGGGCACAACAACTCCTTAGCTTAGCTCTGGGACGTACGACGACTACCTGTAGGTGGGCTCGACGACGACGGCGGTCGCACTCAGCACATCGATGACCGTGACCTGGGTGCCCGTCCCGAGCGGGAGCGCGGATTTCGCGTTCAACTTCATCATCTGGCCTTGACGGGTCACCCGAATCTCGCCGAAGCCTTGAGCGGGGATGTCGGACAGGACGACACCGGGGGCGTTGAGCAGCTCACGCGTCGTCACAGCACCGCCCGTGTCCATGAGGCGCAGCTTGTGCATCCCGTAGGCGACCAGGGCGGCGAAAGCGATACCGAGCATGAGCCCGCCGATGACGGACACGAGGACGCTGTTGGTGAGCTGCTGGACGATCGCGCCGCCGAAACCCAGGGCGCCGAGGAACGCCGCGAGCGAGGAGCCGGTGAACCAGTCGCCACCGCCCAGCGCGTCGAAGATGCCGTGCACGTGCTCACCCACGACGAGCGAGATCAGTAGCAGCACGATCCCCAGGACTCCGATCGCCAAGAACGTGATCACCATTGCCTCCGTTCAGATGCTTCCACTCTACGCAGTGCCGTGGACACATCGCCGATGGGACGTACGAGCGGTACGCACGGTTCCTCAGCGCCAGCAGCAGCAGCATCAGCGTCAGCGGCGCAGGCAGCGGCGGCGTCAGCGCCAGCAACAGCAGCAGCGTCAGCGCCAGACGCCCGCGGACCGCCCTGGGCCGAACCCGTGCCGCGCGGACGGGCCGCTGTCGGGCGTCGGCTGGCCCAGCGCGGACGCGTACAGCACCGTGAGCGGGGCCAGGTCGCCTCGCCGTGCGCGCCGCAGCGCGGTCGCCTCAGTCTCGCCGGTGACCATCGACCAGTCGATCGTGTGGCCGGACGCGGTGGCCAGCGCCGTGACGAACTCGCGCTGTGTCCTGCCGTTGCCGAGCCGGAACGGGTGGGCGAGGTTGGTCTCGTGGTGGACGCGGGCCAGCTCGGTGCAGACGGCGACCTCAGTCAGGCCCCGCAGCTGTCGCGTCTGCTGAAGGCGGTCGGCCAGATGGGCCATGATCGCCGCGATCTCTTCGGGCTTGGCGAACGGCTCGCACTTGCCCGTCGTTACGGTCCTCGGCTCACCAGCCCACACGTACACGTCCTGGAACAGGTGGCGGTGGATGGCGCACAGGCCGTCGAGGTCGTACGAGCCCGGGATGCCGTGGGTGTGCAACGTCACCGCGCGAACCGCGACGAACGCGTCCTCGCGGACCCGCAGCTCGGCCCAGGTGGCGGCGCCGACGAGGTTGGCGAGGATCGGGCCCTGGGTCGTGGGGTCGAAGGTGCTCAGGTCGAGATAGGCGTTCCAGCGATCGAGCTCCGCCTGTGGCGTGTAGTGCGTGCGCATCATCGGTCGATACCGAAGCGTCGCCGCACGCGCTGAACGAGCTCGTCCTCGCTGATCGCGCCGCGCGCGTACTCGTCCGCGTCGGTGGTGAGGTCGACGGGCAACATGCCGCCATCCATCGAGATGCTGTGACCGATCCTGCGCAGCGCTGCGCGGCGTAGGACAATCTCTTGCGTAGAGGTGGTCATGAATTCTCCTGAGGGTATGACAGGGAGGGTACTGCCCGGCTTCAGAATCGCCAATCAGGACTAAGGGTCCAGCCACCCGCGCACTCCGGCATGGCTCGGGCGCCTACGATGCGGTCGTGCCGATTACACGTCCGCTGAGCATCGCCATGGTGTCGATGCACACCTCCCCGCTCGATTCGCCAGGGTCGGGAGACGCCGGTGGGATGAACGTCGTCGAGCGACACACGGCCGAGGCGCTCGGAGAGCTGGGCCATCGCGTCGAGCTGATCACGCGTCGCAGCGACCCTGACCAGCCGGACCTCGTCGAGCTCGGCCGCGGCGTCACGGTGCGCCACATCGACGCCGGCCCCGCAACTCACCTGCCGAAGTCGGCGATCGACGCCCACGTGGACGAGTTCAAAGCGTCGATGTCGAACCTGGGGCCGTACGACATCGTGCACAGCCACCACTGGATGAGCGGCATGGCCGCCTTGCCGCTGGCGCGCGCGTGGGGCGTCCCCCATGTACAGAGCTACCACTCCGTCGCCGCGCTGCCGGGCGACTACCTCAGCGAAGGCGAGCCGCCGGAGTCGACGGGCCGCGTGGCCGGCGAGGCGCTGCTGGCGACCGAGTCGGACCTCGTCATCGCGATCTCCGCGGCCGAGGCACGTACGGTCGTGGCACGCTGCGGCGCCGACCCCAACCGGGTGATGATCATCCCTCCGGGCGTCGACGAGCAGCTGTTCCGGCCGCTTGCGGTCGACGAGCCGAAGTGGACGTGGCCGCACGAGCGCGGCCCGGCGTGCTCGAAGGGCTACATCCTGTACGCGGCGCGGCTGCAGCCGCTGAAGGGTCCTGACCTTGCGATCGCCGCACTCGGCCAAGTACCGGAGGAGCTGCGTCCGCACCTTGTCGTCGCCGGTGAGGCGAGCGCGGACTTCGCGTCGTACGCCGACGAGCTCGAGGCGATGGTTGAGCGACTCAACCTCGGCGAGTACGTGACCTTCAAGGGCTCCCAGAGCCGGTCCAGCCTCGCGGAGATGCTGCGCGGAGCCCGCCTGTGCCTCGTCCCCTCCCACTCGGAGACGTTCGGCCTGATCGCGCTCGAGTCGGCGGCCTCCGGCACCCCGGTGATCGCCGCCGCCGCCGGCGGCCTGCGCGAGGCTGTCGTCCACGGCGAGACGGGGCAGCTGATGGACAGCCGGCTCGCCATCGACTGGGCATCGGCGATGATCCGTCTGCTGGCGGACCCCGAGCTGCTCGCCCGCATGGGCACCGTCGCGCGCATCCATGCCCGCCGGTTCTCCTGGCACGCCACGGCGCAGTGCCTCACCGAGTCGTACGAGAAGCTGCTGGACTCCGTCCACGACTCACCAGGCTTCCTCACCCGTCCTCTCGACCTGCCGCCCGAGTTCGTTGCCCTCGAGCGCAGCGGCGACCTGCACGCCGACGGGCACGTCTAGCCGGCGCACTCGGGAGAGACTCTGCGTCACTGAGGAGAGACTTCCTGGACCCCAACCTCTCTCCTGAGTGTCCTGAGTTCTCTCGCGGGTGACGGAGATTCTCTCCTGAGTGTCCTGAGTTCTCTCCTCAGTGACGCAGATTCTCTCCTCAGCCGCGTAGAGTCTCTCCGCAATGGGTTCGGGTGGTGCGTCCGCGGGCGAGGCGCGGTAGTTTCCTCGCGTGGCCGCCCGTACGTATCCGCCCCGCGTGGCCGCCCGTACGTATCCGCCCCGCGTGCCCGACAGTACATATCCGCCCCGCGTGCCCGGCCGTACGTACCTGCCCAGCGTGCCCGGACATACGTACCTGCTCTGTCACGCGCACCCCGACGACGAGACGCTGGCGACGGGTGCCATCTCACTCGCGCTGAAGGCTCGCGGCGACCGGGTGGTCGTCCTCACCGCGACGCGCGGGGAGAAAGGCGAGGTGATGCCCGGGCCGTACGAGGCTCTCGAGGGCACCCCTGAGCTGGCGGCGATCCGCGAGGCCGAGCTGGCGACCGCGGTGGCCGCGCTCGGCGCCGACCACGCCTACCTGGGGAGCGGTACGGCACGCGCGGGCGGGCTGATCTCGCGCCGCTACACCGACTCGGGCATGCGCTGGGTGACACCGACACTGGCCGGCCCCGGCGAGGACCACGGTCCTGACTCGCTGACGGCCGCTGCGGAGTCAGAGGTGGTCGCCGACATCGAGGCCTGCGCACGCGCGGTGAAGGCGACCGACCTGGTCTCGTACACCGACGACGGCGGCTACGGGCATCCCGACCATGTACGGCTGCACGACGCCACCCGGGCTGCGGCCTCGACGCTGGGGCTGCCGTTCTGGGTGATCGTCACCGATAAGGACGGGTCGTACGACGTGTGGCTGGACGCTCACGACCAGTCGGACGCGCTGAACGCCGCGCACGACGCGTACGCCACGCAGTTCCACCGCGATGGCGACCTCATCACGCACGTCGGCGGTCAGCCCGACACCGTGGTACGGGCTGCGGGTCTGCTGCGGGCTTGAGGGCGATCCTTCGACAGGCTCAGGGACCAACAGGCTCAGGACCGTTCACTGAGCAGGGCCGCGGAGCTGCCCGTCTCGAAGGGTCAACGGGATCGACCCTTCGACAGGCTCAGGTACCGACAGGCTCAGGGACCGACAGGCTCAGGATGGGCGAGCATTCCCGTACTTCCCCGAGTCGCCACGTTGCATGCGTTATGAGGGCCGTTCGTGGGTGTCCGCACGCGAACTCCCACGTTGCACGGGTTATGGCATG
>JAYUEA010000338.1:0-4742 GCA_043739465.1 Propionibacteriaceae bacterium | reverse complement strand
CCTCCTTACGGTCAGCCGGTCCAGCCCCCAGCCGGTCCGCCCCCGCAGGGTTTTGGTCCGCCCCCGCAGGGCTACGGCCAGCCACCGCAGGGGCTCGGCCAGCCGCCGGCGTACGGTGCGCCGCAGGCGTACGATGCCGCAGGCTCGTACAACCCTCAGGGTGCGTACGGCGGCGGGTACAGGCCGCCCGGCGCGTACGGGCAGGGCTTCCCGGGAGCACCGGCGCCCAAGGCAGGCAGCTCCTCGAAGATCCTCATCATCGTGGTCGCGGCCGTGGTCGTCCTCGGCCTCCTCGGTGGCGTGGTGTCCCTGATGAGCAACAAGTCCGGAGGAACGACCCCCACGGTGGTGCAGCCGACGCCGACGCGAGGGACGACCACCAGTGCGCCGACGACCGCGACGAAGGCTCCCACGACCACCGCGGCAACGAAGACGACCACAACGACCGCGCCCGCCGGCGGGGCCATCGCGATGCCGAACGGTTTGGCGGTGACGCCGGCCTCCGGCTGGACGCTGAAGGACCAGGACGGTACGACGGTCTCGTTGACCAACGGCAGCGGGTTCTACTACGCGATCGCGGTCTCGGGCGTCTCAGGGGGCACGACCGGTACGGCAGTCGTCGACAAGTACCTGGCGAACCTGTCGGCCAAGCTGACCAACGTGTCAAAGGACACCACGGACGCGATCCAGGTCGACCCGAAGGTGTTGGCGGCCGAGGGCGGTCTGCAGGGCACGCTCGCCTCGTCGAGCGGTTCGGAGAAGGTCGGCGTGGCAGTGGTCGGCTCCGTGCGCCAGTCGGACGGTGTCACGTTCATCGGGGTCCTGCTGTACGACCCTACGGGCAGCACCGCTGACCTGAAGCAGCCGTTCACGGACATGACGGTGTCGATCCTGAAGACGCAGGTCGCCTGACGCGGTGAGGCTGGGGCGGCGAGGGCCGCCCCAGCGTCGCGCGAAAACTGTCGGCGCCACCACGTACTCTCACCTCTATGCGTCCAGCAGATCAGGTCCAGAGACGGGTGGCGCCGTTCCGCGTCCACGCCGACTTCGAGCCCGGCGGCGATCAGCCGGCCGCCATCGCCGAGCTCGAGCAGCGCATCACGAACGGCGAGAACGACATCGTGCTGCTCGGCGCGACCGGCACCGGCAAGACGGCGACGGTGGCCTGGCTGGCCGAACGGCTGCAGCGGCCGATGCTCGTCATGCAGCCCAACAAGACCCTCGCAGCCCAGTTCGCCAACGAGCTGCGACAGTTCTTCCCCGACAACGCGGTGGAGTTCTTCGTCTCCTACTACGACTACTACCAGCCCGAGGCCTACATCCCGCAGACGGACACCTACATCGAGAAGGACTCCTCGCTCAACGAGGAGGTCGAGAGGCTCCGCCACAAGGCTACGTACTCGCTCCTGACTCGTCGCGACGTCATCGTGGTCGCGTCCGTGTCCGCGATCTACGGCCTGGGCACGCCGGAGGAGTACGTCTCGAGCGCGGTCCGGCTGCGCGTCGGCGAGGAGCACGGCCGTGACGCGATGCTCCGCCAGCTGGTCGACATCCAGTACGTGCGCAACGACATCGCAGGCACCCGCGGCACCTTCCGCGTGCGTGGCGACACGGTAGAGGTCTTCCCGATGTACGAGGAGCTGGCCTGGCGCATCGAGTTCTTCGGCGACGAGATCGAAGCACTGTCGACGCTCAACCCGGTGACGGGCGACGTGGTGTCCACCGACCAGGAGCTGCACGTCTTCCCCGCCACGCACTACTCGGCGGGAGCGCATCGCATGGAGCGCGCCATCGCCACCATCGAGATCGAGCTCGCCGAACGGCTGGCTCAGCTGGAGGCCGACCAGCGGCTCCTGGAGGCTCAGCGACTGCGCATGCGCACCACGTACGACATCGAGATGATGCGGCAGATCGGCAGCTGCTCCGGCATCGAGAACTACTCGCGCCACATCGACGGGCGCACAGCAGGCAGCGCCCCGAACTGTCTCCTCGACTACTTCCCCGAGGACTTCCTGCTCGTGGTGGACGAGTCCCATGTGACCATTCCGCAGATCGGCGGCATGTACGAGGGGGACATGTCCCGCAAGCGGATGCTTGTCGAGCACGGGTTCCGCCTGCCCAGCGCGATGGACAACCGGCCGCTGCGCTGGGAGGAGTTCGTCGAGCGGATCGGCCAGACGGTCTACCTGTCGGCGACGCCGGGCCCGTACGAGCTGGCGAAGTCCGACGGTTACGTCGAGCAGCTGATCCGACCTACGGGGCTCGTCGACCCCGAGATCGTTCTCAAGCCGACGAAGGGCCAGATCGACGACCTCATGGGCGAGATCCGGGCACGCACCGAGCGTGACGAGCGCGTCCTGGTCACCACGCTGACCAAGAAGATGGCCGAGGACCTCACCGACTACCTGCTGGGCAACGGTGTACGAACGCGCTACCTGCACTCCGAGGTCGACACGCTGCGGCGCATCGAGCTGCTGCGGGAGCTGCGGCTGGGTGAGTACGACGTGCTGGTCGGCATCAACCTGCTGCGTGAGGGCCTCGACCTTCCGGAGGTCTCGCTGGTCGCGATCCTCGACGCCGACAAGGAGGGCTTCCTGCGCAGCGGTCGCAGCCTGATCCAGACGATCGGCCGTGCCGCGCGCAACGTCGGAGGCCAGGTCCACATGTACGCCGACAAGATCACCCCATCAATGCAGCTCGCCATCGACGAGACCAACCGGCGACGCGAGAAGCAGGTGGCATACAACACCGCTCACGGCGTCGACCCCCAGCCGTTGCGCAAGAAGATCGCCGACATCGCCGACATGCTCGCGAGGGAGGACGCCGACACCGAGGGTCTGCTGGCCCGCGGCGGAGGCCGAGGCCGTCGTCCGGCTCCGGTGCCTTCGCTGTCCGAGCGCGCGGCGAGGCGGGATCTGAGCGGGCTGCCTGCCGGCGAGCTCGCCGACCTGGTCACGGAGCTCACCGACCAGATGCACGCGATGGCGGCCGAGCTCCAGTTCGAGGCGGCGGCCCGCATCCGTGACGAGGTCTCCGACCTCAAGAAGGAGCTGCGTCAGATGCTCGAGGCCACGCGCTGACCGCCCCTCTCCCGACGGGGCGCTAGGATGGAGCACGCTCAAGGAGGGGAGTACTCCCACAGCGTTGCGTCGTCAGCACACCGCGACAGCGGTCGGCGCCTCGGTCGGAACATCCCGATGGAAGAGACCTCCCGAGCCGATCGGCCCGCCTGAAAGGTCTCCTTGAATGCACGTCACTCCACTCGCCTGGGTTCTCACCCTCGCCATTCTGCTGATCGCGCTCATCGTCGACGTCCTCGTCATCGGCCGCAGACCACATGATCCCTCGACCAAGGAGAGCGCGCGGGCGATCATCTTCTTCGTCGGCGCAGCCCTGGTCTTCGCCGCGGGCGTGTTCTGGCGCAGTGGCCCGCAATACGGCGGCGAGTTCCTCGCCGGCTGGCTCACGGAGTACTCGCTGTCTGTCGACAACCTGTTCATCTTCCTGATCATCATGACCAAGCTCAAGGTGCCCCGGCACCTGCAGCAGTTCGCCCTGCTCGTGGGCATCATCCTCGCGCTGGTCTTCCGAGGAGTCTTCATCGCCCTCGGGGCAGGCCTGATCGCGGCGTTCGCGGGCGCCTTCTTCGTGTTCGGCGGGTTCCTCATCTACACCGCCGTCGACCTCGCCAAGGACTACTTCGACAAAGACGTCGAGGACGAGGCGACCGACAACGCGATCACCCGCTGGGCGAAGCGCCGGTTGAGCTTCACCGATGACTTTCACGGCACCAAGATGCGGGCAGTCCAGGACGGCAAGCGGTCATGGACCCCGATGTTCATGGTGATCGTCGCCCTCGGCACTGCCGATCTGCTGTTCGCGCTCGACTCCATCCCTGCGATCTACGGGCTCACGAACGAGCCATACCTCGTGCTCACGGCCAACGTCTTCGCGCTCATGGGTCTGCGGCAGCTCTACTTCCTGCTCGGCAACATGCTGCGCAAGCTCGTCTACCTCTCGCTCGGCCTTTCGCTCATCCTGGCGTTCATCGGCGTGAAGCTGGTCCTGCACGCGATGCACGGGTACGGCTTCGACGCGCGGCTCGGGTTCAACGGCGAGATCCCGCTGGCAGTCTCGCTCGGCGTGATCATCGGCACGCTCCTGCTCACGACGGTCGCCAGCATCATCGCCTCGCGGCGCGCACCGTCCGATGCCGAGGCGGAAGTCTGAGTCAGCGCAGCGGGCCGACGCTCACATGCTCGGCGCCGGCGACAACGCTGCGAGGCAGCCGTCCTGTCAGCCACCCGAGCAGGTTCGCATCCGTACCTGACACCAGCGTCGTCCCGCTCCCGGAACCCACGCGGTGCACGGTCCCGCTGGCCGCGACGAGGTTGATGCCAGGACCGGTCGCCAGATCCGTCCGGCGGCGGACGTTCCATGTGAGCAGCCACTCGGCGATCTGGAGGTCCAGGTCCACGAAACCGAAGCCGCAGTCGAGGTCGACGTGGTGGAGCACGACCTCGTTGAGACGCATCATCGGCAGGTCGGACACGGTCAGGCCGTCGAGGGCTCCGTCGAGCGGGATGGACCAGGCCTGGGTGGGTAGCTGGCTGAACGTGTTGTCGAGAATCCCTGCCGAGGTGTCGAGGTCGATCTGGATCTCCAGTGGGGTTCGCCGGGCCCCGGCCTCGAGGTCGCGGACCACGTCGTCCGGCTCCAGCTGCGGGTGGGCGTCGAGGCTG
>JAYUEA010000337.1:0-4745 GCA_043739465.1 Propionibacteriaceae bacterium | reverse complement strand
CGCGGGCGACGGCCCGGCGGTCCCTGAACGCGTGCGACGGCGACGTGGTCGGCTACACCGCGTACCTTGACACGTTCCATTCCCGGCTCGGCAACGCGCTTGCTGTGTGCGCGATGAACCACGAGACCGTGGCGGCTGGGGAGCGGCCGGACGTCGGCGAAACCTGCCCGATGCCGTGCTCGTGGGTGCTCAAAGGTCCGATGGAGGAGCGCCGTGACATCGACGCCCGGGTGCGGCTCGCGCTGCTCTACCAGGACTCGGCCATCGTGGCGCTGCGTCATCACGCGCCCGTGGGGCACTTTTTCGGCGTGCCGTCGACCGTGGAGATCTCCGAGGCCTGGGTGGCGACCTGGGAGCGGCTCACGGCGCCCTGGTCGGACGGGTCGAACCCGCTGACCGTGCCCGATGGCGTAGACCTCGGGGAGCCCGCCGAGGCGTTGCCCGGCATGAGCCGCTTGGTGTCCGCGGTCGCCGGAAGGCCTATCGGGCCCGGCCACCTGATCCGTACGATCGGTGGGCAGATCAATGACGAGATCGACGCGGCAGCGCCCATGGGACGGCGGTGATCCAGGTGGCCAAGCGGTTCGGCATCGACTGGGACTCGTACCTCGACGGCTTCCACACGGAGCGGCCGGGCGCGACCGAGCAGGTGTTGAGCAGGGCGTTGAACGGCCACCACACGCCGTACCGCTGGCTCGCACGTACCGTCTCGGCGAGGGCGAGCCTGGTACTCGACCTGGCATGCGGGACCGGGACGATGACGCGGGAGCTGTCCCGGCCCGGTCGTACGGTCGTCGGGATCGACACGTCGATAGCCGAGCTCGACCTTGCGCGGCATCGCGGCTCGGGGCCGTGGGTGCGGGCCGACGCGCTGCGGCTCCCGTTCGCGGACGCGAGCCTCGACGCGGTCGTCTCGAGCATGGGGATGGTCGTCATCCAGCCGACGTCGCGGCTGCTCGCCGAGGTGGCACGAGTCCTTCGCCCGGGCGGCATGCTGGCTTTCATCGCCCCGACCGTGCGGCCGGTGTCGCCGTCGGACGTGGTGCTCGGAGCGAACCTCGCGTCACGGCTGCGCACCCTGCCGCGCTTCCCGGGGCCGCTGGAGCTCACCGACTTCGCCGCCACCCTGCGCAGCCAGGGGCTGCAGAAGATCGAGGACGGTCGCGAGCGCTACCGGGTGACGATCAGGTCGCGCGCGGACGCGGAGCTGATGATCAGTGCCATGTATCTGCCGGTGACCAAGCCCGAACGTACGGACACGGCGATCGCGTACCTGGAGACCCAGGTACGCGATCACGGGAAGGTGGAGCTGGCGATCCCCATGCGGAGGATCGTCGCGCTCAAGTGAACCTCAGCTGCCGGCTGCGCCCGGCTGGGCGGCCTCGGCCTTGAGCGCATCGATGTCGACCTTCTCGATCTCGGTGATCAGGCCTTCGAGCTGGGCTGCGTTCAGGGCACCGGCCTCGCGGTAGAGGAGCATGCCGCCCTTGACGACCATGAGCGTCGGGATGCTGGTGATCTCCAGTGCCGCAGCGATGTCCTGGTTGTTCTCGGTGTCGAGCTTCGCGAACGTGATGCCGGGGTGCTTGTCGCTCGCGGCGTCGAAGACGGGCCCGAAGCGCTTGCACGGGCCGCACCACTCCGCCCAGAAGTCGATGAGGATGGCGTCGGCCTTCTCCACGGTCTCGGAGAAGTTCGCGCTGCTGAGTTCGATCGTTGCCATGTGTGTACCTCCGGCAGGCTCAACCCCGTCCAGGCGGGTTTTCATTCCTGCGGGGACGCTATCAGGCCACCCGGTGCGGTCTCTGGCGGTGGCGCCGCTGCGCTAGCCTCGTCGCGGAACCCGGTCCCTGCCACAGAGAGTCGCCCATGAAGATCGCGATCGCCGGCCTCGGCTACGTCGGGCTGTCGCTCGGCGTGCTGCTGGCGCGACACCACGAGGTCGTGGCGGTGGACGTCGTGGCCGACAAGGTGGACCAGGTCAACCGGTCCGAGTCGCCGATCCACGACCCGGAGCTCATCGACTTCCTGCGCAACAGAGAGCTGAACCTTCAGGCGACGATGGACGCCCGGGACGCCTACGTCGGCGCCGACTTCGTGATCATCGCCACCCCCACCGACTACGAGCCGGAGTCGAACACGTTCGACACGTCCTCGATCGAGGCCGTGATCGCCCAGGTCACCGCGATCAACCCCGACGCCGTGATGGTCATCAAGTCGACGATCCCGATCGGCTACGTCATGGCGACCCGCGAGCGGTACGGGATCGACAACCTCATCTTCAGCCCTGAGTTCCTCCGTGAGGGGCGGGCCCTGTACGACAACCTGCACCCCAGCCGGATCGTCGTCGGCGAGATCTCGGAGCGGGCACGCGTCTTCGCGGGCCTCTTGGCCCAGGGTGCCGAGAAGCAGGACATCCCGACGCTGTTCACCGGTCCGGACGAGGCGGAGGCGATCAAGCTGTTCGCGAACTCGTACCTGGCCATGCGGGTCGCGTACTTCAACGAGCTCGACAGCTACGCGATGGCGCGGGACCTGGACGCAGAGCAGATCATCAGCGGCGTGAGCCTCGATCCGCGCATCGGGAACCACTACAACAACCCGTCGTTCGGCTACGGCGGCTACTGCCTGCCCAAGGACAGCAAGCAGCTGCGCGCGAGCTTCGGCGGCGTTCCGCAGAACCTCATCGGGGCCATCATCGCGTCGAACTCGACCCGCATGGACTTCATCGCCCACTCGATCCTGGCGCGCACGCCGCACACCGTCGGCGTGTACCGGCTGGCCATGAAGGCCGGGTCGGACAACTCACGCTCCTCGGCGATCCTGGAGATCATGCATCGGCTGCGTGAGGCGGGCGTCACAGTGGTCGTGTACGAGCCGGGGCTGGACACCCTGGAGCTCGCCGACGTGCCGCTGGTACCAGACCTCGACGACTTCATCGCCCGCTGCGACCTCATCATCTGCAACCGCATGGAGCCGGCGCTCGAGCACGTACGCGACAAGGTCTTCACCCGGGACGTGTTCGGCAGCAACTGAGTCGTGCGGCCTTCAAAGGGGGGGTGCTGTCCCGAGCGGCCCTGGGAGGAATCGAACCTCCGACACAAGGTTTAGGAAACCTCTGCTCTATCCCCTGAGCTACAGGGCCTCGTCGGCTCGGCCATTGTGGCAGGTCCTGCCCCAAGGCGTCGACGCGGCCCCGAAGGCTACCACTCGTCCTGACGAAACAGCCGATTCCTGTGTGATCATGTGAGTTCTCTCATATGGCCTTGTGGGCGGTGGCCGGCTGACCTAGAGTGTCCTATGAGAGCGGCGCCGATGATGATGTCTCCTGGGGGTGGGTAGACGGCTTTCAGCCCTTCACTTGGCGCCGCTCTCTCTTACTGCTTCGATCGCGACTCGCCTCGCGACGTGGGTACGGGCCTGATCCTTCGGGATCGGGCCCTTTCACATGTCCGGACCCAGATCCCGGAGCAGCACCACAGCTCTCGCTCACCGGTACGGAGTCTCTCGCGAACGAGGGCAGCGCCGACCGGCCTACGATGCCAGGCATGACGCGCGTGAGGTGGGCGACCGAGCTGGCCAGCTGTCTGGTCGGCGAGCGGGTGGAGCTGCCGCACACGGCGGCGGATGCCCGTGCCGTGCTGGATGCGCTCGAGGACGCCGGCTGGGGCACTGACGTGCTCCGCGCGATCGCGTACGACAGGTTCGCCGCCGACGAGCCGTGGCCCTTCCCGGTGCGCCGGGACGTCGTGGCCGCGGGCCCGGCGCAGTGGTACGCGCTCGTTGGTCAGGTGCGAACGCTTCTGGGTCTGGATGGTGAGGTGCGACCGCCCTCGACGCGGACGTCGCTGAGCGCCGACGAACGGCGCCTCATGACCGACGTCCCTCCGCACTGGTGACGCACGACGGCCCCCCGGCAGTGTCGGAGGGCCGTCGAGAGAACATGACGCCGAGAGGCGCCGCAAGCTCAGGCGATGACTACCGCTTGGCCAGCAGGTCGCGGATCTCGGCCAGCAGGTCCTCGGTGCTCGGGCCGACCTCGACCTCGACAGGGGCCTTCTTCATCGTGGCGCTGACGGCCTCGTACGGCTTGACCAGCGCGAAGTAGACGACGAACGCGAGGATGACGAACGACACCAGGATCGTGAGGAACGGGCCGACCGATGTCAGCCCGCCGGGCCTGAAAGCGTCGAAGTTCGGGGAGCCGCCGACCTTGGCCAGGAGCTCGATGACGATCTTGGTGAACGACTGGACGACGCTGGCGAAGGCGCCGCCGATGATGAACGCGACGGCCAGCTCGACGAGGTTGCCGCGGAACAGGAAGTCCTTGAAACCCTTCATAGTGGGTCCTTTCGGGGGGAGCAGGTGCGGGCCCCAAGGCCTGCAAGGGCGGCTGCAACCTACCATTCCGGTGCGTGGAGCCGAGGGACTTCTGCGCCTACGGACGTTGACTTTTGAACGATCATCATCCGATCGCCAGCGTCAGGGTGGACGACGACATCGCCCGAGTGATCCGGCCGGCCTCGTCCGGAGTCACGCGCACGAGCAGGATCTTGGTGCTCGCGGCGCTCAGGATCCCGCCGCCGTCGACGGTCGGCACGGCCACGACGAGGACGTGCGACGCGACAGGTTCGGCCGAGGTCGTCGCGAACAACGTGACCCTGGTGCCGGGTGGGGCGAGGGCCGCCAGCTCTGGGTTGTCGAGCTTGACGCTGAGCACGACGGACCCGTCGCTCGAGGTGCCG
>JAYUEA010000336.1:0-4746 GCA_043739465.1 Propionibacteriaceae bacterium | reverse complement strand
CCTCAGGCGCGGCCGGCGGTACCGATCTGACGATCCAGCGGATTGATCCACGCCAGAGTCGGGAACCGCGCGAAGTCGGTGTCGGCTGACACAACGGCAACCCCGTGCTCGATCGCCAGGGCCGCCAGCTGTGCGTCTGTCGTCATCGCTGAGCTCAGATGATGGTCGAGCATCAAACGCTCGAGAATCCGTACAGTCCTCTCCGTCGCCGGAGGCACCCACACCACCGGCGTGGAGAACCAGCTGTCGACAACCTGCCAGGCCTCCGCGGTCGTGAGCGGTCGCCGTTGCGCACGGGGATGAGTGGCGATGCGTACGAAACCGCCCACCGTCTGCCACGGGATCCCGACCCGCCCGTCTCCGGTGAGTGCCGAGTTGAGCCACTCGCGAGCCACCACGTGGTGAGGGGATGTCGAATCCGCCGCATAGAGGAGGACGTTGATGTCAAGAATCATCGCGCTGCGTCGAAATCGTCGAGCAGCTCCAGTGCCTGCTGGGTGTCCGTGACATCGATCAGCAAGCCCATCTCGAAGGTGACTGGCGTGTAGACGATGTCGGCACGGGGCGTGACCG
The DNA here is from genome assembly GCA_043739465.1 of Propionibacteriaceae bacterium. Lineage (GTDB taxonomy): Bacteria > Actinomycetota > Actinomycetes > Propionibacteriales > Propionibacteriaceae > Fen-668. The sequence goes on along the minus strand of JAYUEA010000336.1, from coordinate 4,173 downwards.
TTCCTCGCCGAGCCAGAGCATTGACCGCCTCGGACAGGCCGAGCCCCTGCTCGCGCTGAAGGCGTGCCACCTCAGCTTGGATGTCGGCGTCGAGATTCACTGTCGTCCGCATGAGCAGATGCTACATCATGATACCTTCCATCCCGCATCATGATGCGCCCCTCCGGAGATGGGATGCCCTGGTGGTGTTGTGCTGCTGGGTTAGCGTGGCGATCGTGAGCGAGCCCACGATCCGTACCCTTGCCGACCTCCGCGCCTCCGGGCATGTCCAGAAGACCCTGCGCGAGGAGATCCGCGAGAACCTGCTGGCTGCGCTCGCCGAGGGTCGGGACCCGTGGCCCGGCATCCACGGCTTCGAGCGGACCGTCATTCCGCAGCTTGAGCGGGCGCTGATCGCCGGCCACGACATCGTCCTCCTCGGTGAGCGTGGGCAGGGCAAGACCCGCATCCTGCGTACGCTGCCCGGCCTGCTCGACGAGTGGACGCCGGTCATCGAGGGGTCGGAGCTGGGCGAGCACCCGTACGAGCCGATCACCGCCGAGTCGAAGCGCCGGGCGAAAGAAGAGGGCGACGCGCTGCCGGTCGCCTGGCGGCACCGCTCGGAGCGCTACTCGGAGAAGCTCGCCACCCCGGACACCTCCGTCGCCGACCTCATCGGCGACGTCGACCCGATGCGAGTGGCCGAGGGCCGCCGCCTCGGCGACCCGGAGACCATCCACTTCGGCCTCATCCCTCGTAGCCACCGCGGCATCGTCGCGATCAACGAGCTGCCCGACCTGGCCGAACGCATCCAGGTCTCGATGCTCAACGTGATGGAGGAGCGGGACATCCAGATCCGCGGGTACGTGCTGCGGCTCCCCCTCGACGTGCTCGTCGTCGCCTCGGCCAACCCCGAGGACTACACCAACCGCGGCCGCATCATCACCCCGCTCAAGGACCGCTTCGGCGCCGAGATCCGCACCCACTACCCGCTGGCGCTCGAGGACGAGGTGGCCGTCATCCGCCAGGAGGCGCACCTGGTCGCCGACCTGCCCGAACCGCTGCTGGAGATCCTCGCCAGGTTCACCCGGGCGCTCCGTGAGTCGCCGGCTGTCAACCAGCGGTCCGGCGTCTCGGCGCGGTTCGCGATCGCAGGGGCCGAGACCATCGCGGCCGCCGCGCGTCACCGAGCGGCGCTGCGCGGCGAGTCCGAAGCCGTCGCCCGCGTGGTCGACCTCGAGAGCGCCATCGACGTGCTGGGCGGCAAGATCGAGTTCGAGTCCGGCGAGGAAGGCCGCGAGCGCGACATCCTCGACCACCTGCTGCGGATGGCGACCGCCGAGACCGTACGAAACCTGTACCGGGGTGTCGACCTCGGCCCTCTGGCCGCCGCCCTGGACGGCAGCATCACGGTGACCACCGGCGAGCAGATCACGGCCCGCGAGCTGCTCGAGGGACTGCCGTCGCTGAACGGCGTGTACGACGAGGTGGCCGAGCGCTTCGGCGCCACCACCGAAGGCGAGCAGGCGAGCGCGATCGAGCTGGCGCTCGAGGGCCTCTACCTCGCCCGCCGCATCTCCAAGGACACCGGCGACGGCGAGACCCTGTATGGCTAGCGCTGACAGACGTCGGTCACGGTACGGACGGTTCGCGGGCGGACCGGACCCGCTCGCGCCGCCCGTCGACCTCGCCGAGGCTCTGAAGGCGGTCACCGACGACGTCATGTCCGGCTACTCGCCGGAGGGTGCGCTGCGTGAGTACATGCGCCGCGGCGGCCGGGACCAGCGCGGCCTCGACGACCTCGCGCGCGACATCCACCGGCGGCGTCAGCAGCTGTTGCGCGACCACAAGCTCGACGGCACGCTCGAAGAGGTCAAAGAGCTGCTCGACAAGGCGCTTCTCGACGAGCGCAAGCAGCTTGCCCGTGACGCGACCATGGACGACGGCGACCGGGCCCTTCGCGAGCTGACGCTCGACTCCCTTCCCCGCTCGACAGCGGCGGCGGTGAACGCGCTGAGCCCGTACGACTGGCAGTCGCAGGACGCCAAGGAGTCGTACGAGAAGATCAAGGACCTCCTCGGCCGGGAGTTGCTGGACCAGCGGTTCTCTGGGATGAAGGAGGCGCTGGAGAACGCCACCGACGAGGACCGCGCGGCCGTCTCGGAGATGCTCACCGACCTCAACCAGCTGCTCGACAAGCACCGCCGGGGCGAGGACACCCAGCAGGACTTCGATGACTTCATGGCTCGTCACGGTGACTTCTTCCCGGAGCAGCCCGAGAACATCGAGGAGCTGATCGAGGCGCTGGCGCAGCGGGCGGCCGCGGCGCAGCGGATGATGCGTTCGATGACGCCGGAGCAGCGCGCCGAGCTGATGGCCCTGTCCCGGCAGGCGTTCGGGTCGCCGGAGCTGATGGGCCAGCTCGGCGAGCTGGACGCGAACTTGCAGGCGCTGCGGCCCGGCGAGGACTGGTCCGGATCCGAGTCGTTCTCCGGCGACGAGGGCGTCGGGCTGGGTGACGGGACCAGCATCTTTGCGGACCTGGCCGAGCTGGAGTCGCTGGGCGAGCAGCTGGGACAGGCGTACGGAGGTGCGCGGCTGGACGACATCGACCTCGAGGCACTGGCGCGACAGCTCGGCGACGACGCGGTGGTGTCGGCGCGCACGCTCGCGGAGCTCGAGCGGTCGATGCGGGACTCGGGGCTGCTGAGGAGGGCACCGGATGGGTCGTTGAAGCTCTCGCCGGCAGCGATGCGGCAGCTCGGCAAGTCGCTGCTGGCGGACACGGCGAAGCAGTTGGCGGGTCGTACAGGCTCGCGTGACACCCGGATGGCCGGCGCCGCAGGTGAGCAGACGGGCGCCAGCCGCGAGTGGGCGTTCGGCGACACCGAGCCGTGGGACGTGACGCGCACCGTGACGAATGCCGTGACACGTACGGCCATCGAGGGCGGCGACCCGCGGTCGCCCGGCATCGACGTGCGCGACGTGGAGGTGGCCGAGACCGAGGCCCGTACACAGTCGGCCGTCGTGCTGCTCGTCGACGTCTCGTACTCGATGGCCGCCGAGGGCCGCTGGCTACCGATGAAGCGGACGGCCCTTGCGCTCCACCACCTTGTCAGCACGCGGTTCCGTGGCGATCGGCTCCACCTGGTGACGTTCGGCCGGCTCGCGCAGGCGATGGACATCGACGAGCTGACGGGGCTGTCGTCGATGCGCGAGCAGGGCACGAACCTGCATCACGCGCTGCTGCTCGCCGAGAAGTTCTTCCGCGAGCACCCGACAATGCAACCGGTGCTGCTGGTGGTGACCGACGGCGAGCCGACGGCGCACCTGATGCCCGAGGGGCAGGCGTCGTTCTCGTACCCGCCGGAGCCAGAGACCGTACGACTGACGGTGTCCGCGTTGGACCGCGTCACGCGCCGCGGCACGCAGACCACGATCTTCCGGCTGGGCGACGACCCCGGCCTGGCACGGTTCATGGCCAGCCTGGCGGAGCGGGTCGGCGGTCGCGTCGTCGCCCCCGACCTCGACGACCTGGGCGCTGCAGTCGTCGACTCGTACCTGAGGTCCCGCCGAGGCTGGGTCGACTGGTACGAGTAGTCCAGTTTCACCACGTACGTCCTCGAGGGCGGGATCTGTCGCCAGACTGGGGCAAACAGGAGGTCAGTGTGTTCGCGTTGTCCGTCGTGGGTCACCCCAGCCATCACAGCTTCAGCCACGCGATGGCGGTCAGGGCGGAGACGACGCTCGAGCTGCTCGGCGTCGACGTCGCGCACCATGACCTGTACGAGGAGGGCTTCGAGCCTGTCTCCGGGGGCGACGAGCTCGTAGCGCTCCATCGTGAGCAGCTAGCCGCGGCCGACCTCCTGCTGATCTTCCACCCGAACTGGTGGGGCATGCCGCCCGCGATGCTCAAGGGCTGGGTCGACCGCGTCTTCGTGCCCGCCGTCGCCTACCGCGACGCACCCGTCGGCTTCCCGCCGTTGGGGTTGTTGAAGGCCAAGACGGCCGTGGTCTTCAACACCGGCGACACCCCGCCGGAGCGTGAGGAGGCCGTCTTCGGCGACCCTCTGCAGATGCTCTGGGTGGCGCAGATCCTCGGGTTCTGCGGCGTCGACAACGTCGTGCGCCGTCTGTACTCGCCGGCATCCAGCAGCACTGATGAGCAGCGCGAGATCTGGCTGGAAGAGGTCG
>JAYUEA010000335.1:0-1530 GCA_043739465.1 Propionibacteriaceae bacterium | reverse complement strand
ACCGGGCGCACGGTGAGCACCTACCCCTACGTCTACGACCACCCGGACAACCTCCCGATCAAGGCTTCAACCCTCGAGGTGTGCCTCGGGCGCCGACTCGCCAAGGTGATCAACCCCGACATCCCCCTACCGGGCAAAATCAACATCTTCGACGAAATCGGCTGGGCCCAAGCCCTGGCCCCCGCCACCCCAACACCACGACAACACACCTGGGCCACCACACCACCCAGCCAAGAAGAGGCCGCCACCACAACCACAACCACAACCACAGACACAGCCACAGTTGCCATCGACGACTACCCGCCACCACCGTTCTGAGCGCCGCCACCGTTCTGAGCGGCGGGGAGCGCCCGGCGGAGCTCGAGGTCGTAGATGCGACGGCCCGACGCGAGTCCCTTCTGTTCGAACCGGGTCATGACCCGACCCTCGAAGCGCGGGGCGAACCCGGTCCCCGGGTCAGCCGAGGTGTGCCTGCCCGGCGCATACCCGGGCGGGAGCTTCCCGGCATACGGGTTTGTCAGCGAACCGCACGCGGCGGCGACGTCACGCATCTGCCTTGCGTAGTCCACCCAGTCGGTCGCCAGCCGCCAGCCGCCACCCTCGACCAGTCGCGAGGCGAGCAGGTCGACAAACGTGTCGTTGACGAGGCGCCGCTTGTGATGGCGGACCTTGTGCCACGGGTCGGGGAAGAACGTCCACATCTCGTGGACGCTGGAGGTTGCCAGCATGGTGGCCAGCACCTCGGCAGCGTCAGCCTGAACCAGGCGGACGTTGGTCAGGTTGCGGCGGACGATCTTGGCCATGGTGGCAGCCAGACCTGGGCGATAGACCTCCACGGCAAGGAAGTTCGTGCCCGGTCTTGCCTGGGCGCCATTGACGACAGCGTCTCCGGTGCCCGAGCCGATCTCGACGACCAGCGGAGCCACCCTGCCGAAGTCTCGCACCGCGTCGAGGACAAAGCCCGGAGCCACCGACATGGACCCCTGCGCTCTGGGCACGTCGACGACCAATGTCTCGTGATGCTCGTCCCAGGTCCGCTGCAGCCGGGGCGCAAGCCGGTTGTCGCGCCGGACGAACGAGACCGTCCGGCGCTGAAACGGCGCAGCAAGTTGGCTCCCCATCACCTGGCTCTCCATGAACTGAACTACTTCTTGGTCCGGTCCCCACCGGACGCGGCGTCGTTGGACAGCGCGGCGATGAAGGCCTCCTGGGGCACCTCGACCCGACCGACCATCTTCATCCGCTTCTTGCCCTCCTTCTGCTTCTCCAGCAGCTTGCGCTTGCGGGAGATGTCACCGCCGTAGCACTTGGCAAGGACGTCCTTGCGCATCGCGCGGATGGTCTCGCGAGCGATGATGCGGGCACCGATGGCGGCCTGGATCGGCACCTCGAACTGCTGGCGCGGGATGAGCACCCGCAGCTTGGCCGCCATCATCACGCCGTAGGCGTACGCCTTGTCCTTGTGCACGATCGAGCTGAAGGCGTCGACAGCCTCGCCCTGAAGGAGAATGTCGACCTTGACCAGGTCGG
>JAYUEA010000334.1:0-1530 GCA_043739465.1 Propionibacteriaceae bacterium | reverse complement strand
CGGTACGCGGCGGGCGCGTCACAGACCGAGGTCGCGCTTCAGCTTCTCCACGTGGCCCGCGGCCCGCACGTTGTACTGGGCCAGCGCGATCGTCCCCTTGCCGACGTCGTCGATGTCGATCACGAACGTGGACCGCAGCACGCCCAGGATCGTCTTGCCGTACAGGGTCTTCTCACCGAACGCCCCGTACGACTTCAGCACGCTCTTGTCGTCGTCGCTCAGCAGCGGGAACGTGATGTGCTCTGTCGCGGCGAACTGGGCGAGCTTGTCGACGGAGTCGGGGGAGATGCCGACGACCGTCATGCCGTGGCCCTCGAAGTCGCCGAGGGTCGCGGTGAAGTCGACGGCCTGCGCCGTGCAGCCGGGCGTGAGCGCTGCGGGGTAGAAGTACAGGACCAGGCGACCGGGCGCGAAGTCCGACAGGGACACGGTGTCGCCGCTGGCGTTCGGGAGCGTGAAGTCCGGCGCGGCGTCGCCGATGGTCAGGGTCGTCATGTCAGCCGACCCTAGCCCCCTGCGTACGAAACCCTGAGCGGTTGGCGTGCCCTGGGCACGCACCTCGCGGCGTTGCCGTCGGTCACCAGACGACCTGTATGGCTACCCTCCGCCGCCTCGCGATGCACGCACCCAGACCACGCCAACCCCGCAGGAACTTCGCACGCAGGGCGCGAGCGCCCGCCGCACCGCAGGACGAGCGTGGTCCGCCATGGTGACTCGGCCTGTGCGAAGGGGTGGCATAGTGGGCATCGGCGCCCGTGGGGGCGAGGGACACCGGAGGAGGACCTGTGGCGGCTGAGCAGAAGCAGGCGACGGAGCGAACGCTCACCGAGATTCAGGCCGACATCGACCGCGCACAGCGGCAGATCGAAGACACTCTGGCCTCCCTGATCGACTCCGTACATCCCAAGGCCATTGCGCACCGCACTGTCGAGGACGCCAAGTCGTTCGTCGGCGAGCAGCTGAGCTCCGCGAAGGCCCAGATCAAGGACGAGTACGGCTGGCGCCTGGACCGGTTGGCGCTCGCCGCCGGTGCCGTCGCGGGCATCGTCACGTTCCTGTTTGCCGTGCGCGCGATCGGCAAGCGCTCCTCCAAGCCCTGAACGTGCCTTCGAGGGCCCTCCGGCAGGCAGATCCGGCCTCATCACCGACACCGTGACCACTTTGTAATGTTCATCATCCCTTCCCTGTAAGGGATCTTCGGCGCACCCTCTAAGTCGCGACGAGTTTCGTCGCCCTGTTGTGGCGCGGCCGTGACGGATGGGCTAGTGTCCCTGTCGCACCCAAATTGGTTCGTTCAAAGTTGTCCGGAACCGCACTTAGGTAACGAAATGACGGCGATCACCAACTTGGACCGATTCAACTCAAGGGCGAGTAGTTAACTGTGGCAACGGCTCGCCCGAGCACCTACAACGAAGTGAGGTCTACTGCATGGCTAGCAAGCACAAGCTGGGTCGGCTCGCTCTCTCTGTCCTGGCTGCGACCGCGGTTCTCGCGTCGGCCGCCTGTGGCAGCTCATCGAGCACGCCCGGA
>JAYUEA010000333.1:0-4777 GCA_043739465.1 Propionibacteriaceae bacterium | reverse complement strand
GCGTGGAGCGGGCCCTCTGCTTCGCCCACGGCCACTCGTTGCGAGTCCTGGCCCTGTGCTGGCTGGACATCGACATCGCCCGCGGCCAGTCATTCCCGCTGCAGACCGGATCGCTGTCGATCGTGGGGTACGAGAAGGAGTCACCGGCCATCGTCCGCTGGAACGCCTGAGGAAGCCCACTAGAGTTCCTACGGACGAAGGAGCACCCATGAAGGCCGAGCCCGCGGCGCAGCAGCGCCTGCTGGACGTGCAAGCCATCGACACCGCCATCGGTCAGATCGAGCACCGGGTCAAGACGCTGCCTGAGCACGCGCTGCTCGCCGAGCGGCAGGCCCGCCGGCAGGCGCTGGGCCAGCAGATGGTCGCGGCAGACACGGCACTCGGTGACGCGACGGCCGCTCAGGTGAAGGCCGAGGCGGACCTTGTCCCTGTACGCGAGCGGCTCTCCCGCGACCAGAAGGCGGCCGACGGGGGCACCATCAGCGACCCCAAGACGCTGACCAGCATGATCGACGAGATCAGTCACCTCACGGCGCGGATCTCGACGCTGGAGGACCAGGAGCTCGAGCTCATAGAGGCTGCCGAGACCGCCCAGGCCGACCGTGACCGGATCGCCGCGGAACGGAGAGCGGTCGAGGATGAGATGCGCGCGCTGCTGGCGAAGCGGGACGCGGCCGTTGCCGACTTCCAGGCCGACGTGAAAGAGCGTCAGGCAACGCGGGCGGGCGTGGTCGCCGAGCTTCCGACGACGTTGGTCGAGCTGTACGAGAAGGTCCGGAGCCGCTCCGGAGGAACGGGCGCGGCAGCGCTGCAGGGTCACCGGTGCGCAGGATGCGGGCTCGAGGCGACACAGAGCGACTACGACCGGTACGTCTCCGCAGCGGCCGACGAGATCGTGCGCTGCGAGGAGTGCGACCGGATCCTCGTCAGGACGGAGTCGTAATGCCTGCGCGCCATATCGCGGTGCCGGTGGTGCCCGCGCCGATCCAGGCGGGCCTGCAGCGGCTGCGCGACGCGCTCCAGGTGCCGGCGGCGTTCCCGCCCGACGTGCTCGCCGAGGCTGAGCAGGCGGCGAAGGCGCCACGTCCTGCCGACCGAGCCGACCGTACGGACATCGAGCTCGTCACGATCGACCCTGAGGGCTCGATGGACCTCGACCAGGCCGTCCACATCGCGAAGAACGGCTCGGGCTACACCGTCCACTACGCGATCGCCGACGTCGCCGCGTGGGTCGAGCCGGGTGGTCCGATCGACGCCGAGGCTCATCGTCGGGGCCAGACGTTCTACGCTCCCGACCAGCGGGCGACGCTCCACCCGCCGGCACTCAGCGAGTCGGCCGCCTCCCTGCTCGCGGACGGACATCCAAGGCCAGCACTGCTGTGGACGATCGAGCTCGACGCCGACGGGGCCCAGACCTCGGCGCGCGTGGAGCGGTCGCTGGTGACCAGCCGGGCGAGGCTGTCGTACAGCGAGGTCCAGCACGACCTCGACGCTGGCAGCGCCACGGACTCGCTGCACCTGCTCGAGATCGTGGGCAGGCTCCGTCAGGCGGTGGAAGCTGCTCGCGGCGGTGTCAGCCTCGACACCCCCGAACAGGAGATCACGGCGGACGGCGACGACTGGCGGCTCGAGTTCCGCGCCGCGCTGCCGGTGGAGGGCTGGAACGCGCAGATCTCGCTGCTCACCGGCGCGGCCGCCGCTGAGATGATGATCGCGGGCAAGGTCGGCATCCTGCGCACCCTGCCGCCGGCCGAGCAGTGGGGGATCGACAAGCTCCGCCACGCGGCCAAGGGCCTGCACATCCCGTGGCCCAGCTCGATGTCGTACCCGGAGTTCATCCGCACCCTCAAGCCGTCGGTGCCCGCCCACCTGGCGATGATGAACGCCTCGACCGTGCTGTTCCGCGGTGCGGCGTACACAGCCTTCGACGGTGCGTTGCCCACGAGCAACCTCGTCCACGGCGCACTCGCGATGCGCTATGCCCATGCCACGGCGCCGCTGCGACGCCTCGTCGACCGCTACGTGGGGGAGACCTGCGTGGCCCTGTCAGCCGGCGTCGCGGTGCCCGACTGGGTGCGGTCGGAGCTGGCGGGCCTGCCGGCGATCATGGCCGAATCGGACGCGAGGGCGAAGAAGTACGAACGCGGCGTCGTCGACCTGCTCGAGGCGCTGCTTCTCTCGACGAGGATCGGTCAGACCTTCGCGGGGACGGTCATCGAGGTCGACCGCGACGGCACCGACGGGATCGTGATTCTGACGGACCCGGCGGTCGAGGCTCGCGTCAGCGGGGCCGTGAAGCTCGGCGAGGAGATGACCGTACGGCTGGTGTCGGCGGACACCGAGGCCGGCACCGTGAAGTTCACCGTCGCCTGACAGCCGAGAACCTCAGACCAGTCCGGACATCTCCGCTCGGATCGCGTCGACGACCTGCCGACCGCCGAGCATCGGAGCACCCGTCGTGAGCGCCTGGTTGGCCGTCATGCCCTTGGCCATGCCGATCATGGGGTTCTTCGTGATGCCGGGGGCGTGCTTCTCGAGGATGGCGACCACCTCGGGGTCGGCGAGCATGGTGCCCAGAAGGGTCGTGTCAGGGTCGTAGCGCATGTCGTCACGGTACCCGGGTGGCCTGTCTCCGGATGCTCAATCGACCCAGTCCACCTGGGCTACCGGCACACCGATGCTCAGCCCGTGGTCGTGCGCCGCGCGGCGTCCCTCGGCGTCGTTCGTCGCATACGTGAATACCCTGCCGGGGAAGACGATGGCGCTCACGCTGCCGGGGTGACTGGTCGAGGCGATCTCGTACCTGGGATACGACTTCCCGGCGTCGAATGAGGATGTGCTGCACGAGTGGGCCGCCCATCTCAAGGCGCTGGATCGCACGATGGCGCCTGGGTGCTCGCCGTAGCGATGGCATTACTGTCGCTCCTCGGGTACGCGACGACCACCGGTTCGGGCTGGACGCCCACGCCTACTACCTGACCGGCCAACGCGGCGACCTTTACGGCTGGCCGGACGGCTCGAGCTACGGCTACCTGTACTCGCCGCTCTTCGCGCAGATCATCAAGCCGCTGACGGCCCTCCCATGGCCCGCGTTTCAGGCGCTGTGGATCGGCGCCGAGGCGATCGCCTTCGGGTGGCTGCTGTGGCCCCTGCCGATCAGGTGGCGGGCTCTCGCCTACCTGTATGTGGTGCCGGCGCTCTGCCTCGGCAATATCTTCGGCGCCCTGGGCGTCGCGCTCGTGCTGTCGATGCGGCAGCGGCCCGGGCTGTGGGCCCATCCGCTGCTCACCAAGGTCGTGCCCGCCGGGGTCGGGCTCGTCTGGTACGCCGTCCGCGGCGAATGGCGCAACGTCAGTAGGAGTTGTGGGACGTCTCGGTGAAGGCGTGGATGCAGTGCGAGCCGACGGACCCGAAGGTGGCCCTCATCGTGGTCGAGGCCGAAGGCGGCCAGTACTGGACCAGCCCGGGAGCTCCCGCCGCACTCATCGGCATCGTCACCGCGGCGGTCACGCACACGGAACCGTCGATCGGCGAGAGCAGGAAGGTCGAGCTCTAGGGCGTATCCCACCTCAGGGTCGGGCTACGCGGCGTCTCCCCGAAGGACGGTCGTCATGGGCCTGCCCTTGGCCAGCTCGTCGACGAGCTTGTCCATGTAGCGGATCTTCTGCATCAGCGGGTCGTCGATGTTCTCGACGCGGTAGCCGGAGATCAGGCCGGTGATGAGAGAGGCCTTGGGGTTCATGCGCGGTGCTTGGGCAAAGAAGGTCTCGAGGTCGATCTGGTCGTCGATGGCCTTCTTCATAGCCGCCTTGTCGTAGCCGGTCAGCCACGCGATGACCCGATCCACTTCCTCCGACGTACGGTCCTGCCGCCCGGCCTTGGTGAGGTATGTCGGGTAGATGCTCGCGAAGCTCGTCGAGAAGATCCTGTGTTCTGCCATGCGTTCTCCTCTGTCGGTGGAACGAGCCGGCCTGTAAGCCGGATTCTGTCGCCCCCGAAGGGACGGGTGACCATCCATCTGCGGCCGCTGTCACCAGCGGCCTTCGCGCTAGCGCGTGCGACCTACCTGACGACTCGGGCGAGCAGCCCTCGAACGCCGTCACAGGCCCGAAGGCCCTTCTTGGTCTTGCTCCGGGCGGGGTTTACCGAGCCACTCCAGTCACCTGGAGTGCTGGTGGTCTCTTACACCACCGTTTCACCCTGACCCAGCCTCGCGGCTGGGCGGTCTGTTCTCTGTGGCACTGTCCCGCGGGTCGCCCCGGGTGGGTGTTGCCCACCGCCCTGCTCTGTGGAGTCCGGACTTTCCTCGACCCTTGCGGGCCGCGGTCACCCGGCCGACTCGTCCGTGTCGAGTGTAATGCCTTGCGCCGGCCTCAGGCTCACAGCTGCCAGAGTCCGGCGGCAGACACCCCGTACACGATCCCAACACCGATTGTCGGGATCCCGCGGCGGGACCAGCGATGATCCGCCGAAGTTGCGCTGATGGCGGTCGCTGATCCAGCTCTCGAGGCCCCGACCGCCAAAGTTGCGCTGACGCGGGGGAATCTGGCGTCGTTGAGCGCAACTTTGGCGGTTGGGCTTCGACGCTGGTTCAGGGGTCCTCGGATGAGCGCAACTTCGGCGGATCACGCCGGCGACCTGGGAGCCGACCTCAGGGGAGCGTGAGGATCTCGGCGCCGGTGTCGGTGACGACGAGGGTGTGCTCGAACTGGGCGACGCGGGAGTAGTCGTTGGTGACGACGGTCCAGTCGTCGTCCCAGATGTGGCTGTGATCGTC
>JAYUEA010000332.1:0-4778 GCA_043739465.1 Propionibacteriaceae bacterium | reverse complement strand
GTGCGCAGCGATCGGCGACTCTCGCTCGGACCTTGCTCTGTTTGCTGCGGCAGGCCTCAGTATCGCTCTGAACGGAACTCCGGCCGCCCGCGCCGCAGCCACGCACGCTGTCGACGCGGAGGATCTTGCTAAAGTCATCCCTCTGCGCAGCCAGTGGTGTCAGAGTCTCCCGTGAGTTCGTGGTTATCAGGACCGTGTCATGACGCCACGCGCTCGATGTCACGTGACCTAGTGGTTATCAGCTCTCGATCTGCGCTCAGAACCACGAACTCGCGTGGCATCCAGCGCCGAGGTTGCCTGCGGCCCGTTCATAACCACGACTTCACGTGAATCGCAAGCGTCAGGTTCCGCCGGCCTCAACGAATCGGACGACTATTCCCGGCTGCAGCAGGGCTGGCGGGTCTGCGGCGGGGTCGAAAAGCACCACGTCTGTACGACCGATGAGCCGCCAGCCGCCCGGTGACGAGCGCGGATAGATCCCCGAGTAGCGGCCGGCCAACCCGACCGCCCCTGCGGGAACGCGTGGCCTCGGTTCGGACCGTCGCGGCACCTCCAGCCGGGGATCGCCTCCCACGAGGTATGCGAACCCGGGCGCGAAGCCTCCGAAACCGACGCGCCAGGGCGTCCCGGTGTGAGCTTCGATGACCTGCGCCACGGTGAGACCGATGTGGGCGGCGACGGCGGCGAGGTCCGCACCGTCGTACGTGACCGGGATCTCGACCGTCCTCGATGCCGGCCGGACCGAGGACGCGGTAACCGTGAGCTCCTCCAGCGACCGCCGGACGAGTTCCAGCCCGGCCGGCTCCGCGACCGTCACCAGCAGGGTCCGCTCCCCCGGCACAACGTCGACCACACCGGCCAGCGTCCGTACGGGCTCGGCCAGGGCCAGCACCTCGTCGAGGTCGCCCACCTCCACGAGGACGGCGCGCTCGCCGCTGGGCAGCAGCCTCACGCGAAAGCGCCGATCTCGGCTCCCGCACCGAGGAGCGCCTCTCGCACCCGGCGGGCCAGCGCGACCGCGCCCGGCGTGTCCGAGTGGAGGCAGATCGAGTCGAGGACCAGCGGCACGCTGGATCCGTCGACCGCGGTCACGGAGCGACGGGTCGCCATCTCCACCACGCGCGAAGCTACAGCGTCAGGATCGTCGACGATGGCCCCCGGCTCGCCGCGGGGCACCAGGCGGCCATCGGCCAGATAGCCGCGGTCCGCGAACACCTCGGCCGCCGTCTTCAGCCCTGCCTTGCGCGCCGCGCCCAGCAGCTCCGACCCTGCGGGACCCAGTACCGCCAGCGGCGCAAGGAGTACGACAGCGGCGACGAATGCCCTTGCCGCCCCGGCATTGCTCACCACCTCGTGGTACAGCGCGCCATGCGGCTTCACGTACGCGAGCCTCGTGCCGGCTGCCCGGCAGCAGGCGTCCAAGGCCCCCAGCTGGTACACGACCGCGGCGCTGAGCTCGTCGTCGGACAGCTCCATCCGGCGACGTCCGAACCCCACGAGGTCCGGGTACGACGGGTGCGCGCCCACCACGACACCGCGCGCCGCAGCCGCCCGACAGGTGCGGAGCATGGTCACCGGGTCGCCCGCGTGGAACCCGCACGCGACGTTGGCGCTGGTCACGACCTCGAGCAGCCCCTCGTCGTCACCCATCCGCCACGACCCGTACGACTCGCCCAGGTCAGCGTTGAGGTCGACCTTCATCAGTCGTCGCCCACGACGACGACGTCGGCGCGCGCTTCGGGGTCCTGGGCGGCCACGTACGCGGCCTCCTGCGGCATCCAGTTCGTCGACCAGCACTCCCAGCGCTCGCCACCCTCTCGAGCCTTCGCGCGCTCGATGCGGACGTCCTCGTCGACGGCGACCCACACGCGTACATCCCAGGGCACGGTCACCGCGTCGTCGGTGACGTGTACGCCCTCGACGACCACCGGCGTCCGACTCACGGTCATCACCTCGCCCGGCTCCGGGCTGGTCCAGTGCCACCGGCGGTACGCGGCGCGCCCGGACGCCAGCACGGGCTCGTACACCTCGGCCACGAACCGCTCGTGCTCCCACAACGGCTGACCGGGGCGCGACATGTCGTCGCCGTGTACGACCTCGCCGCCCAACGCAGCGGCAAGCCGGTTCGCGAAGGTCGTCTTGCCCGCACAGCTCAGACCGTCGACCCCGACGAACGCGGGCCGATCCGCCGGTACACGCTCGGCGATCAGCAAGCGGATGGTCTCGATGAGGTCGGACATGCGGCCCATTTCAGCACAGGCACCGCAAAGGACCCACCCCCGATCACACTGAGGCGACGTCTCACGCGTAGGGGTCGCCCAGCACCGACCTTCCCCAGCGCTCCACCACGAGGGGGCGAGCGAGCGAGGCCAGGTACAGCGACCCGGTCACGACGAGGTCCTTCTCCGGGCGCGCCCACAGTCGCTCGAGCCCTTGCGCCGGGGTGCCCACCGCCTCGGCGCTGATCCCCAGTGCCAGGGCCTGCTCGACCACCATCTCCGCCGGGAACGACCGCTTCACCTTGTCGTCGCCGCCGAGCATGTAGTCGGGCACGATCAGGTGGCTCACGACCGGCCCCAGGACGGCCAGCGTCGCGGCCAGCTTGGTGTCGGGCGCCTGCAGCAGGGTCGCCAGCATGGCCACCCCCGTCAGCCCATCGGCCCGCAGCGACTCGACCAGGCCCGCCATCTTCTGCGGGTTGTGAGCACCGTCGAGGACGAGGGTGCGGCCATCCGCCGCGAACCTCTCGTACCTGGCCGGTGGCGTCTCGAGCCGGGCATCCACCTCGGGCACCTCGAACCCTTCTCGCCCGCCCAGGATCTCGACCACCCCGCGCGCCAGGGCGAGGTTCCGCTCCTGGTACCGCGCGCCAGCCGGCGGCGTCACGACGACGACCTGTCCGCCGACCTCCCGCGCCCGGTCGCGTACGACCTCGAGCACCACCTCGTCCTGGTCGACGACGACGACGGTGTTCCCCTCGCCGACGATGCCGGCCTTGTGCGTGGCGATGGCGCCGAGGGAGTCGCCGAGCAGGTCGGTGTGGTCGAGCCCGACCGCCGAGACGACGCACAGCTTGTCGGGGTGCTGAAGAGCGTTCGTCGCGTCGCGCGTGCCGCCGATGCCGACCTCGACGATCCCGTACTCGACACCCTCCTGGGCGAACACCCACAGGGCCAGCCCGACGCCCATCTCGAAGTACGTGAGCTCGCGGCCGAGGGAGGAGGCCAGGGGCAGGAACTCCCTGACGTACGACACGAAGCGATCCTCCGGTACGGGCACCCCACCCACCTGGACCCGCTCGTTCACCGCCACCACGTGCGGCGACACCGTGAGGCCCGTACGGAAGCCGGCCTTCTCCAGCAGCGCCCGGATCAGGTAGGCCGTCGAGGTCTTGCCCGAGGTCCCGGCCACGTGGACGAGTGAGTACGTGCGCTCGGGGTTGCCGAGATGGTCGAGCAGCGCAGTCATCGTCTCGATGGCGCTGTGGCCACGGCTGCGGCGGCCGGAGAAGTGCAGCAGGGCGTCCAGAGCGGAGTCGAGGTCGGTGACCGACGCCATGCGAACCCCTCTCACCGCTGCCCTGGTGGCACGTACCCCCTGCGGCGCGGCAGTACCCTACCCCGGTGACCGCGACCGACCCGCACTGGGTGATCACGCTGCGCTGCGCAGACCGCCCCGGCATCGTCCATGCCGTCAGCGGCGCGATCGTGGCCGCCGGAGGCAACATCACCGAGTCGATGCAGTTCTACTCCGAAGACACCGAGACGTTCTTCATGCGCATCCAGGTGACCCTCGCCGCACGGGCCGACCTCGATGCCGAGCTCGACTCCGCACGTGCCTTGCTCGATGCCCGGATCGACCTCGACGAGGTGGGTCGTCCGCTGCGCACACTGGTGCTGGTCTCCAAGGCCGGTCACGTGCTCAACGACCTCCTGTTCCGCCACCGCAGCGGCAACCTGCCTGTCGAGATCCCGCTGATCCTCGGCAACCACGACGCCCTGGCACCGCTGGCCGACTTCTACGGCATCGCCTTCGAGCACCACGAGGTCAACCGCGGCAGCAAGGCGGCGTTCGAGGCTCGCGTGCGCGAGGCCTGCGAGCAGTACGACATCGAGCTGGTCGTCCTGGCCCGGTACATGCAGATCCTGTCGCCGGACTTGTGCGCGTTCCTCGCAGGTCGCGCGATCAACATCCACCACTCGTTCCTGCCGGGTTTCAAGGGCGCCAACCCGTACCTGCAGGCGCACGCCCGCGGCGTGAAGCTCATCGGTGCCACCGCCCACTTCGTCACCACGGAGCTCGACGAGGGCCCGATCATCGAGCAGAACGTCACCCGCGTCGGCCACTCGCGGTCGGTCAGCGAGCTCGTCGAGATCGGCCAGGACATCGAGTCGCGCACGCTCGTCAACGCGGTCAAGCTCTTCGCCCAGCACCGAGTGCTGCTCGACGGCTCACGGACGATCATCTTCGACTGATCGCGCCCAGGAAGGACTCCCGATGTCCGATCCCACCCGCCGCAGGCGCGATCTCGTCGCACCGCTCAACGACCAGACCGGATCCTGGCGATCACCGCTGAGCGCACCTCCCTTGCGAGCCTCGGACCCCCTGGCGGCCGACTCCCCGATGGGCTGGCAGGGCGTGCCCTGGTACCGCCACGTCGGCGTCAGGACCGGCGCCTTCTTCCTGGTCGCCACCGCCCTCGCAGTGCTGGGACAGATCGTGCGGCTGGGGCTTGGCCTCGATCTCACCGGCGCTGCCTGGTGGGAGCCGATCATCGA
>JAYUEA010000331.1:0-1533 GCA_043739465.1 Propionibacteriaceae bacterium | reverse complement strand
AGACGCTTGCTGCGTCCGCACAACCTTTCGGGTGTCCGCACAACCCCTGTGACACGCTTTCGCGACGGAAAGGTTGTGCGCGCTGCTGGGAGGGCTGTTTAGACGGCCGAGCGCTCCTTCTGGCGGCGGAGGTACTCGGTGCGCTGCTCCCAGAGCTCGGGGTCGCTCTTCACGAGATAGACGAGGCCGCAGTCGACCGGGCCGGTCGCGCCCGGCCAGCACAGGGAGCAGGGGTCGCCGGGCCTCACCGGACACTTCGCGTCCCGGTGACGCGAGGTCGAACGGTGTGCGGTGACGGGCATAGGTCCAGGGTAAGGACCCGCGTCCCGACGCCCGCACGCCGGTCAGTGCCTGGACGCGGTACGGTGCCGTAACCGGCGCGGGCAAGAATGTGCCCGACCCTGCGAGACGGTGGCACGCCAGCTCCGCAGGGAGTGGATCGAACAGGTGAGGACTTCGTCGTGACGCGTCGGCCGGTGATCGGGCTCTCGACGGGGGTGCTGCCGTTCGGCTACGGCGCCGTTCCCGACTACCCGCTGAACTACGTGCCGGACGACTACGTACAGGCCGTGCTCGCGGCCGGTGGCCTGCCGTTGACGCTGCCCATGTACGACCCGGAGATCTACCCCGACGGCGTCGCCCAGCAGCTGGAGCGCTGCGACGGGCTGTTGCTGTCGGGCGGCAACGCCGACGTGAGCCCGGCCACGTACGGGGAGGCCGCACGCCCCGAGCTCGGCGTCACCACGCCCCACCGCGACGCGCACGAGCTCGCGCTGCTGGCCGAGGCCCGGCGCCGCGGCATCCCCGTGCTGGGCATCTGCCGCGGCATCCAGGTGGTCAACGTCGCGTACGGCGGCACCCTCTACCAGGACCTCCCCAGCCAGTTCCCCGAGAGCCTCGGTCATGTACAGACGCGACACCGCTCGAAGCCGCACCACGAAGTCGCCGTCACCGAGGGGAGCCGCCTGTACGACGCGGTCGGAGCCTCGATCGGCGTCACCAGCTTCCACCACCAGGCGGTCAAGGACCTCGGTACGGGCCTCACTGCCGTCGCCATCGCACCCGACGGTCTCGTTGAGGCCGTCGAGGCGACTGACCTGCGCTGGCTCGTGGCCGTGCAGTGGCACCCCGAGATGAGCCACGTCGCCGATGTGCCGTCGCAGGAGCTCTTCGCCGCGTTCGTGGCGCAGTGCGGCTCATCGTCATAATGTGAGGACATAACCTCGTCCTGGGAGTGACCATGAGCGATCTCGTCGTACGCGATGGTGCCGGGCCCGTACGCCTGGCGGTCGATCCTTCCCAGCGCAACGACTGGTCGTACACGGGCATCTACATCGTGGACCTCGCCGGCGGCGGCACGTACACCCTGACGCTCGAGGGCCAGGAGGCGCTCATCGTCCCGCTGGCGGCCGATCTCCATGTCCACGTGGCCGGCCAGACCCACCTGCTCGCGCGGGAGAGCGTCTTCGCAGGCGTCGCCGACACTCTGTACGTGCCGGTCGACGAGTCGATCACCCTCACCGGCACCGGCCG
>JAYUEA010000330.1:0-1534 GCA_043739465.1 Propionibacteriaceae bacterium | reverse complement strand
CCGACAAGACCTTTTTGCTGTGGGAGGGGCGCTCGTACAGCTACGGCGAGGTCGAGGCGCTGACGAACCGCTATGCGAACGGCTACGCCGCGCACGGCATCGGTCACGGCGACCATGTCGCGGTGATCTTGCCGAACTGCCCCGAGTTCTACTGGGCGACGTGGGGGCTGGGCAAGCTCGGCGCGATTGCGGTGCCGATCAACACCGCGGCCAAGGGCGACATGCTGCGTTACTTCATCGACCAGTCCGACGCGAGCTGCGTCGTCGTCGATGACGAATGGGCTGACCGGGTCGCATCGGTCGCCGCGCAGCTGCCGAAGATCCGGCGCTGGTTCTATCGCGGCCCGAGAGCGCTCGCAAGCTGCGGCCTCGGCTCGGCCGGTGCGCCCGCCGTTGCCTTCGCCGCGCTCGAGTCCGGCGACGACTCGCGCCCACCGCTCGACGCGGTCGCGCACGACGACACGCAGCTGATCATCTACACATCGGGCACCACCGGCCCGTCGAAGGGCGTGATGTGCCCGCATTCGCAGGGCCACGCAGTCGGCCGCGCGGTGACGCTCGACTTCTCGCCCTGCTTGCGGCGCTCCTCGGACGGGCGCGCGAGGTGCGTGCGGCGCACGTCTACCTCGAGGTCCGGGTGGACAACGAGCCCGCGTTGCGTCTGTACGACCGAGCTGGATTCGCCCGGATGGGCCGGCGGCGCGGCTACTACCAGCCGGAGGACGTCGACGCCTGGACGATGAGCCTGGCACTGGACGCACCCGGAACCGACGACGAGGGGATGAGCCCATGAGCACCAGCGACGTGGCACGGTCGTCGGTTCTCGTCGAGTCCGACGAGCTCGCGGACCTGCTCGCGGGCGGGGCCGCGCCGGTGCTGCTCGATGTCCGCTGGGCACTGGGCCGCACCGACGGCCGTGCGCAGTACCTCGCGGGTCACCTGCCCGGCGCGGTCTTCGTCGACCTGGAGACGGAGCTGGCGGCTCCGGCGACGCCCGTGGACGGCCGCCACCCGCTGCCGGACGTCGTCTCGCTCGCGGCGGCGGCCCGGCGCTGGGGAGTGCGCGCGGGTGGGTCGGTCGTGGCGTACGACGCGACAGGTGGGACGTCCGCGGCGCGCGCCTGGTGGCTCCTGCGCTGGGCCGGCATGCCGGGCGTCCGGCTGCTCGACGGCGGGCTCGCGGCGTGGCTCGCCGCCGGCGGCGCGCTCGAGACGAGCGAGGTGACGGCGCCGGCCGGCGATGCGGTGCTCGTCCCGGGCGCTCTCGCGACGCTCGACACCGACGGCGCGGCCGGGCTCGCGTCGTCCGGTGTCCTTCTCGACGCGCGAGCCGGCGAGCGGTACCGCGGCGAGGTCGAGCCGGTCGACCCTCGCGCCGGTCACATCGCCGGCGCGGTGTCGGCGCCCACGTCCGAGAACCTCGACGCGGACGGCCGGTTCCTCGGTGCGCAGGCGCTCCGGGACCGGTTCGCGGCACTCGGCGTGCCGGGAGCACGGCGGGTCGGGGTGTACTGCGGATCCGGTGTCACGGCAG
>JAYUEA010000329.1:0-1536 GCA_043739465.1 Propionibacteriaceae bacterium | reverse complement strand
GTGCCGCCGCGAGTATCCCGTCACGACGGGCGTCAGCGTCGAGACGCTGGCGGGGTGCACGGTCGACGCGGGGCATGTGGCCAGCATACGCACTATTGAGTTATAGTCAGTAACGCTATTGAGTCACGATCACCAAGGAGTACGGGATGTCGCTGGTCGATCACGCCATCTGGTGGCAGGTGTACCCGCTCGGCGCGACCGGCGCGCCCATCCGTGGGTTCGCCGAGCCCGGGCATCGTCTGACGCGGCTGGAGAGCTGGCTCGACTATGCAGTGGAGCTCGGGTGCTCCGGGCTGCTGCTCGGGCCGATCTTCCGCTCGACGGCCCACGGCTACGACACCCTCGACCACTTCGCCATCGATCCCCGCCTCGGCACGGACGAGGACTTCGACCGACTGGTCGCCGCGGCCCGAGAGCGCGGCCTGGCGATCATGCTTGACGGCGTCTTCAACCACGTGGACGCTCAGCACCCGATGGTGGCCGACCCTGGTTCCCCGATCCGGCGTGTCGACGGCCGACCGGTGGGCTGGGAGGGTCACGACGACCTCGTACTGCTCGACCATGACGATCCGCGCACCGCAGACCTCGTCGTCGAGGTGATGCTCCACTGGCTGCGGCGGGGGATCGCGGGGTGGCGGCTCGACGTCGCGTATGCGGTGCCGACCTGGTTCTGGCGGATCGTCACGGACCGGGTTCGGCAGGAGTTCCCCCAGGCCGTGTTCGTGGGTGAGGTGATCCACGGCGACTTCGCGCGCATCGCGGACGAGGGCGGGCTCGACAGCGTGACCGCGTACGAGCTGTGGAAGGCCATCTGGAGCTCGATCTCCGAGCGCAACTTCTGGGAGCTGGCCTGGTCGCTGGAGCGCCACGACGAGTTCTCGGCGGGTCACGTCCTGCAGACGTTCGTCGGCAACCACGACGTCAGCCGGATCGCTTCGGTGGTGGGGGACGCCGGGGCAGTCCTGGCGCTCACCGTGCTGATGACGACGCCGGGCATGCCGAGCATCTACTACGGCGACGAGCAGGGCTTCCGTGGCGAGAAGGGGTCGAGCGAGTGGGCCGACGACCCGCTGCGGCCGGAGCTGCCCGAGACGCCGATGGGGTTGGCCCAGCTCGGCTGGTGGCTGTACCGGGTGCACCAGGACCTCATCGGCCTGCGTCGCCGCCACCCATGGCTGACGCGCGGCCACGTACGAGTCGTCGCGAAGGACAACACGTACATCACGTACGAGACGTCCGGCGACGGCCACACGATGCGGGTGCAGCTCCGCCTCGAGCCCGTACCGACCGTGAAGATCTCCGTCGACGGCAGCGACCTGTACGAGTGGGGCGAAGGGCAGTCCTAGCGTCGGCCACGCGACACTAGTCCGGGACGTCGTCCTCGGGCTCCTCCACGAGCAGGTCGATGTGGACGCCCAGCAACGTGCCGTCCGCGGCGTAGCTGGCGAGGACGGGGTAGAACCCGTCGCCCCACCCCGAGTGGGACAGCACGACGTTCTCACCGTTGACGGCCAGCGGCATCTCGACGTTGGCGGC
>JAYUEA010000328.1:0-1537 GCA_043739465.1 Propionibacteriaceae bacterium | reverse complement strand
TCTGCGACATCTTCGGCGCAGCCAACGTCGGGATGTTGACCGGCGACGCTGCGGTCAACGCCAAAGCACCGATCATCTGTTGCACCGCAGAGGTATTGGCCAACATCGCGCTGCGCCAGGGCGCGGGCGCCGACATCGGCCAGGTCATCATGGATGAGTTCCACTTCTACGCCGAGCCTGATCGTGGCTGGGCGTGGCAAGTGCCGATCCTTGAGCTGCCGCAGGCCCAGTTCGTCCTGATGTCAGCGACATTGGGCGATGTCGAGCGGTTCCAGTCCGACCTGACGCGACGCACCGGGCGCACCACGGCCGTCGTGACCTCGGCCGAGCGGCCGGTGCCGTTGAGCTACTTCTACGTCCTGACCCCCCTGCACGAGACGATCGAGGAGCTGTTGGAAACACATCAGTCCCCGGTCTATGTCGTGCACTTCACCCAGGCGTCGGCGCTCGAACGCGCTCAGGCGCTGATGTCGGTCAACGTCTGCACCCGTGAGGAGAAGGACGCCATAGTCGCCCTGATTGGCGGGTTCAGGTTCTCGGCCGGCTTCGGCAGGACGCTGTCGCGCTTGGTGCGCCACGGGATCGGCGTCCACCACGCCGGGATGCTGCCGAAGTACCGACGACTTGTTGAACAGTTGGCGCAAGCTGGCCTCCTGAAGGTCATCTGCGGCACCGACACCCTCGGTGTTGGCATCAACGTGCCGATCCGCACCGTCGTCCTGACCGGGCTGACCAAGTTCGACGGCTCGCGCCAGCGGGTGCTGAAGGCCCGGGAGTTCCACCAGATCGCCGGGCGCGCCGGCCGGGCCGGCTATGACACCTCCGGCACGGTAGTGGTGCAGGCCCCGGACCACGACGTCGAGAACGCCAAGGCTGTGGCCAAGGCTGGTGACGACCCGAAGAAGCTGCGCAGGATCCAGCGCAAGAAGGCGCCCGAGGGGTTCGTCAGCTGGAACGAGGCGACCTTCCAGAAGCTGGTCGCCGCCGAGCCCGAGCCGTTGGTGTCACGGATGCGGGTCAGCCACTCGATGTTGCTCAATGTCATTGCACGAGAGGGTGATCCGTTCGACTCGATGCGTCAGCTCCTGCGCGACAACCATGAGGAGCCACGCAACCAGGCCCGGCTGTCACGGCGGGCGATCGAGATCTACCGGACGTTGCTGAGCGCTGGGGTGGTGGAGCGGCTCGAGCCGCCGGACCAGACCGGTCGCACCATGCGGGTGACCGAGGACCTGCAGTTCGGCTTCGCTCTCAACCAGCCGCTTTCGACCTTCGCCCTCGCGACGTTCGACGTCCTGGATCGCGAGTCGCCGACATACGCGCTCGATGTGGTCTCCATCCTGGAGGCCACCCTTGAGGACCCACGACCGGTTCTGTCCGCGCAGCGGTTCAAGGCCCGGGGCGAGGCGGTTGCCCAGATGAAGGCCGAGGGCATCGAGTACGACGAGCGCCTCGAGCTGCTCGAGGACGTCAGCTGGCCCAAACCCCTGCTCGAGCTGCTCGAGGCCACGTACGAGATGTATCGCCAGGGGCATCC
>JAYUEA010000327.1:0-1540 GCA_043739465.1 Propionibacteriaceae bacterium | reverse complement strand
CCCTGACAAGGGGCGTCACCGACATCATGCGCGCCGCCGGCTACTCGGTGATGCTCGGCAACACCGACGAGAACCCGCAGCTGGAGGCCGAGCTCGTGGCGGCCGCCGTGGGCGACGTCGCCGGGATCATCGTGGCGCCGACCAGCGACGAGGCCGACTACTCGTTGCCCTTGGCCCGCGGCGTCCCTGTCGTCGCCATCGACCGCGATGCCCCGCAGAGCTCGGTAGATGTCGTCGTGGCGGACAACGTCGCCGGTGCTCAGGACGCCGCCGAGCGGCTGTTCGACCTCGGCTTCACTCGCGTCGCCTGCGTCTCCGGACCCGAGCACGTGATGACCGCCGACCTCCGCGTCGAGGGCTGGAAGCAAGCCTGGCTGAAGAAGTTCGGCGAGCTGCCGCCCGACGAGCTGTGTCTGCGTGTCCCCTACACGATGGACGGCGGGGACGATGCGACAGGGATTTTCCTGGCGCTGGCCGACCCCCCGGATGCGGTCTTCGCGGCCAACAACCGGCTGGCCGTGGGCGCGGTGCGGCACCTGGTCAGGGTGGGCAGGGACCTCGCGGAGTTCGGCGTGGTCTCCCTGGGTGAGCTTCCGCTGACCCTGTACATCCCGCGCGGACTCGTCGTCACACACCTACCCGCCCGCGAGCTCGGCACGCGGGCCGCCGAGCTGCTGCTCGAACGCATCCGTGGCTACTCCGGACCGCCGCGGCGCGAGGTCATCGCCACCGTCGTCACCCACGACCAGCACGCATTCGCGATGGTCCCGTAACGGACCACCACCCATGACCCACACACACAAGAAGGAGCTTTCTCGATGACGTACGCATTCCCGGCAGTGGCAACCCGGCCGGTCGCGGAACCGAAGACCGTCTACACCGTGGCCAGCGGAGACCTTCGCATCGCCACCAACCTCAAGACCTGGGCGATGCAGCAGCAGGTCGAGGGGGAGTTCGCGGCAGCGTTGGGCGAGCTCGGCTGGGCGGTCAAGCGCGCCCACGGCGTCGACCCGGTGACGGGCCACGGCTTCATCGACAACCAGCGGCGCGGCATGGACATCTTCGCCTCGATCCCGCTCGACGCACCGCTGGTCGTCGTCGAAGCCGTGTGGCAGTACAGCCATCACGTGCTCGCGGGCCTGCGTGACCACACCGGCCCGATCCTCGTCGTGGCGAACTTCGCCGGCGATTTCCCGGGTCTGGTCGGTCTGCTCAACCTCACCGGCTCGATGACGAAGGCCGGGATCAAGCACTCGTCGCTGTGGAGCAAGGACTTCACCGACGACTGGGCGCGCGAGCAGCTGAAGATCTGGCTGGAGACGGGCGAGATCGTCCACGACCAGTCGCACGTACGGGACCTGCCCGCGCTGCCTGCCTCCGACGAGAAGGCACTCGGCGAGGCGCTGGCCGACGAGCTCCGTACGAACAAGGCGATCCTCGCCGTGTTCGACGAGGGCTGCATGGGCATGTACAACGCGATCTTCGACGACGAGCTCATCAACCCGTCCGGCATCTACAAGGAGCGGCTCTCGCAGTCCGC
>JAYUEA010000326.1:0-1544 GCA_043739465.1 Propionibacteriaceae bacterium | reverse complement strand
CGGTCGACCTCGTCGTACAGGTCGAGGCCCCACCTTCGGTCGCCTCGGGGCTGCAGCGGGTCGGCCGCGCGGGCCACCAGGTGGGCGCGGTCTCGCGTGGCGTGCTCTTCCCGAAGTTCCGCGGCGACCTCGTACAGACCGCCGTCATCGTCGAACGCATGCGCGCCGGGAAGATCGAGGCGCTGCGGGTGCCGTCCAACCCGCTCGACGTGCTCGCCCAGCAGATCGTGGCGATGTGCGCGCTCGAGGACTGGTCGGTCAACGACCTCCACGACCTCGTCCGCAGGTCGGCGCCGTTCGCCGGCCTCAGCCGGGCGGTCCTCGAGTCGGTGCTGGACATGCTCAGCGGGCGTTACCCGTCCGACGAGTTCGCCGAGCTGCGGCCGCGCGTCGTCTGGGACCGCATCGCCGGCACCCTCACCGGCCGCCGCGGGGCCCAGCGGCTCGCCGTCACCGCCGGCGGCACGATCCCCGACCGTGGCCTGTTCGGCGTGTCCCTGGCCGGCGGCGAGGGACCTGGCCGGAGGGTGGGCGAGCTCGACGAGGAGATGGTGTACGAGTCGCGCGTGGGCGACGTGTTCGCGCTCGGCACCACCTCGTGGCGCATCGAGGACATCACCCACGACCGCGTACTCGTCACGCCCGCTCCCGGCGTGCCAGCCCGGCTGCCGTTCTGGAAGGGCGACTCGCTGGGGCGTCCGGCGGAGCTCGGGGCCGCCGTCGGCAGGTTCGTGGGCGAGGTCACGAGGCTGGCGCCGGACGCGGCGCGTGCGCGGGTGCGCGAGGCCGGCCTGGACGAGTGGGCCACGGACAACCTGCTCGGCTACCTCACGGAGCAGCGCGAGGCGACCGGCCACATCCCCGACGACAAGACCTTGCTGGTGGAGCGCTTCCGCGACGAGCTCGGCGACTGGCGGGTGGTCGTCCACAGTCCGTACGGCGCCGCGGTCCACGGCCCCTGGGCGCTTGCGGTGGCGGCTCGGCTGCGCGAGTCGCAGGGGATCGACGTCCAGGCGATGCCCGCCGATGACGGCATCGTGTTCCGGCTGCCCGACACCGCCGACGACGCGGCCATGTACGGGCTCGGCGAGACCACGAGCTTCGACCCGAGGCGGCTGCTCGAGGCGATCCTGCTCGACCCCGACGAGGTGTCCGAGCTGGTGACGTCGCAGCTCGGCGGATCGGCGCTGTTCGCCGCGAGGTTCCGCGAGTGCTCGGCGCGGGCCCTGCTGCTGCCCCCGCGCACGCCCGGACGGCGTCAGCCCTTGTGGCAGCAGAGACAGCGGTCGGCCCAGCTGCTGAGCGTGGCGTCGCAGTACCCGTCGTTCCCGATCGTGCTCGAAGCCGTACGCGAGTGCGTGCAGGACGTCTTCGACGTGCCGAGCCTGGTCGACCTGCTGCGCCGCATCCGCAGCAAGGAGGTGTCCCTGGTCGAGGTCGAGACGCGCCAGCCGTCACCGTTCGCGCGGTCGCTGCTGTTCGGCTACGTGGGGCAGTTCATGTACGAGGGCGACAGCCCGCTCGCCGACCGGCGCGCGGCGGCG
>JAYUEA010000325.1:0-1547 GCA_043739465.1 Propionibacteriaceae bacterium | reverse complement strand
GGAAGCCGTTGTCGATATGCGCCTGACGGACGTAGTTCTCCATCTCGCGTTTGATGACGCCGCCGCGGGGATGGAAGATCGGCAGGCCGGGGCCGATCTCCTCGGGGAAGCTGTACAGGTCGAGCTCGACCCCGAGCCGACGGTGGTCGCGTCGTACGGCCTCGGCCTGGCGGAACTCGTACGCCTCGAGGTCCTCGCGAGAGGCCCAAGCGGTCCCGTACAGGCGCTGCAGCTGCTGGTTCTTCTGGTCACCACGCCAGTACGCGGCGCTCGACCGGGTGAGGCCGAACGCCTTGATGTAGCCGGTGTGCGGCACGTGCGGACCGCGGCAGAGGTCCTTCCAGGCGACCTCGCCAGTGCGACGGACGTTGTCGTAGATGGTCAGCTCGCCCGCGCCCACCTCGACGGACGAGCCATCGTCAGCGCTCGAGCCTCCCTTGAGCCCGATGAGCTCGAGCTTGTACGGCTCGTGCGCCAGCTCAGCCCGCGCCTGGTCGTCGGTCACGACGCGGCGTACGAAGCGCTGACGCTCCTTGACGATGCGCTGCATCGACTTCTCGAGCGCCTTGAGGTCGTCGGGCGTGAACGGCTGCTCGATGTCGAAATCGTAGTAGAAGCCGTCGGTGATGGGCGGGCCGATGCCGAGCTTCGCGTCCGCGTGCAGGAGCTGTACGGCCTGGGCGGCGATGTGCGCCGACGAGTGCCGCAGGATCGCGAGCCCTTCAACTGAGGTCGCGAGGACCGGCTCGACAGACGCGCCGTCGGCGATCTCGGCCGCCAGGTCGAGGACCTGCCCGGCTACCCGCATCGCCACTATCAACTGGTCCTCGCCGAAGAGGTCCAGCCCCGTCGTCGTACCCTGCAGGTCCTTCACCTCGGAGGTCCCTGCGCGGACGACGGTGATGCTGGGCACGGTGTTCCTTTCATATGCGCACGGATCGTCGATCGGTCCATGCGTGGCGTAGCGCTGTCGGCCATTCTGCTACATCCGCAGGAGTGGGTCCTCTCGCTATTGGCCGGTGGCTACCCATCGAGCCCGATTCGCCGTGCGACGAGCGAAAATGGTGCCTGGTCGCGTGCCTGAGCCAGGCATTTGTGTCAGTGCGTACGTCGACGGGCTCACGTCCACCGCTGCGTACCTCGCCTGGGCGTGTTCGATACACGCCACAATTGCCCGGGAGCACGTCCGGGTAGCTCGGGCGCTGCGGACCATGCCGCAGACCAAGCAGTTGTTTCAGCAGGGTCGGCTGTCGTACTCGAAGGTCCGCGAGGTCACCCGACTTGTGAACGTGGTCGACGAGAAGGAGCTGTGCGACCTGGCCGTTGAGCTGACGGCATCGCAGCTGGCGCGCACGGTCTCGACCTATCGATTGAACGCGGGGACGCGGATCCGTGTCCCCGCGCTGAGCGTCGCTGCAGCTCTCAGGAGACCGGCGACGGCAAGGTGAGGATCACCGTCGTGCTGCCCGCCGAGCAGGCCGCGCTCATCGACGCGTTGGTCGAGGCGGCGGCCCGCGCCACCACTCCGGACCCTGGCGAGCGTGAGA
>JAYUEA010000324.1:0-1554 GCA_043739465.1 Propionibacteriaceae bacterium | reverse complement strand
GGCGATGCGACGGAGCTCAGCAGGAGCCCGTACCAGACCGTCGGCGGTCGGGACCTGCACGACGACGCAGAAGACGCCGTCCAGGTCGGCCGCGAGATCGTCAGTACCGACGACCACGTCGAGTCCGATCGCCTCGGCCCGGGTGCGCACCACCGACAGGCTCTGCGGGAACAGACCGGGATCGACGATGCAGCGGTTGCCGGCCTTGGAGACGCGGTGTGCGAGCGCGACGCCCTCGGCGACCGCCGTCCCTTCGTCGAGCAGTGATGCACCGGAGGTGGGGAGCCCCGTGAGGTCGCTGCACATGGTCTGGAACGTGAGGAGCGCTTCGAGCCTGCCCTGGCTGATCTCGGGCTGGTAGGGCGTGTACGCGGTGTACCAGGCCGGGTTCTCCAGCACCGAGCGGCGGATGACTGGCGGCGTGACGGTCTGGCTGTAGCCGAGCCCGTACATCGGCACCGTCACGATGTTGCGTTCTGCGAGCTGGCGCAGGCGCGTCTGGACGTCGGCCTCGGACCTCGCGTCCGGCACTCCGGGCATCCCGGTGGAACGGATCCCCGCGGGGATCGCACCGTCCACCAACGCTGCCACCGACTCGACGCCGATGGCGGCGAGCATGGCTTCGTGGTCTGTTGCTGACGGTCCGATGTGACGCTCGGCGAACACCGAGTCGACGCGATGGGTCATGTGGCGCCTTTCTCCAGACGCCAACGTAACCACTCGTGTCGCGTGTCGGAAATCTGTTCACGGTTGGCGTGGTCAGGGTGCGTGCATCGCAAGGCGCCGGAGCGCAGGTGTACCGGGTCGTACGACGAGCTTCGGCAACGCTGCGAGGTGCGTGCCCGGGGCGCACCGAGCGTCAATGGATTTCGGACACGCGACACTAGCGGCCTCAGCCCGCGAACCGGGCCGCCCGTCGGGCAGCCAGCTCGTCCATCGCCTTGGTGGTGTCGTCGGCGCGCTCGGTGGGCAGGTCGTGCAGCGTGCCCTCGATCGAGCGCCAGACACCGCCGAGCGCGATCCCGAACATGCCCTGGCCGCCCTTGAGGAGGTCGACGATCTCGTCGTCGGTGGTGCACTCGTAGACCGACACGCCGTCGCTGAGAAGGGTCACCTGGGTGAGGTCCGCGACTCCGCGGGCGCGCAGGTGCTCGACGGCCGTACGGATCTGCTGGAGCGAGATGCCCGCGTCGATGAGCCGCTTGATGACTTTGAGCAGCAGGATGTCGCGGAAGCTGTAGAGGCGCTGCGTGCCGGAACCCGTCGCATCACGCACCTCCGGAACGACGAGCCCCGTGCGGGCCCAGTAGTCAAGCTGGCGGTAGGTGATCCCTGCGGCGCTGCACGCCACCGGTCCGCGGAAGCCTTGGTCGTCAGGCATCGGGGCGAAGTCGCCGTCGAACAGGCTGTCCTGGCTGCGACCCTGCGTGCCCTCGCCGTTCACGATGTCTCCCTCGTCGGTTCCGCCCATGTAGTTTCATGAGTGGGATTCCTGAACGCTAGATCCCTCCCGGGGGGCCGTCAACGACCTCGACCAGCCCTCGAGGCTCTGAC
>JAYUEA010000323.1:0-1555 GCA_043739465.1 Propionibacteriaceae bacterium | reverse complement strand
CTGGCGCTCATCCCCGAGCTTTCCATCACCGAGAACATCTTCCTCGGCAACGAGGTACGGGGCCGCGGTGGCATCGACTGGCTGACCGCCCGGAAACGCGCGAAGGAGCTCATGGTACGGGTCGGGCTCAACGACGACCCCGACAGCCGCATCAAGACCCTCGGCGTCGGCAAGCAGCAGCTTGTGGAGATCGCCAAGGCGATCCGCAAGAACGTGAAGCTCCTGATCCTCGACGAGCCGACCGCGGCCCTGAACGAGTCTGACTCCTCGCACCTGTTGGACCTCATCCGCGAGTTCAAGAGTCATGGCATGACGTGCATCATGATCAGTCACAAGCTGAACGAGATCGCCGCGATCGCTGACTCGATCACGATCATCCGAGACGGCCGCAGCGTGGAGACGATCAACGTCCCCCTTGGTGAGCGGGTGGACGAGGACCGGCTGATCCGTGGCATGGTCGGCCGGCCGTTGACGTCCCGCTTCCCGGATCACACGTCGCATCCTGGAGAGGTCCTGCTGGAGGTCAAGGACTGGACCATCCGGCACCCTGAGGTCACCGAGCGCCTCGTCTGCAAGGGATCGACGTTCCAGATCCGCCGTGGTGAGATCGTCGGGTTCGCCGGGCTCATGGGTGCAGGACGTACCGAGCTCGCACGGTCGTTGTTCGGTCGTTCGTACGGGCGGTATGTGAAGGGCACGATGCGCCTCCACGGCAAGGAGGTGTCGCCGAAGAACGTCGAGCAGGCGATCGACCTCGGCCTGGCCTATGTCACCGAGGACCGCAAGGTGCTGGGGCTCAACCTTCTGGACGCCATCCGGACGACGGTCGTGTCGGCGGACCTGCCACGCATCTCGCCTCGTGGCGTCGTGGACCGCAACGCGGAGCACGTCGCGGCCGAGAAGTACCGCAAGGAGCTGCGCATCAAGACGCCTAGCGTCAACGACGGCGTCGTGACGCTGTCCGGCGGGAACCAGCAGAAGGTCGTCGTCGCGAAGTGGCTGTTCACCCAGCCTGAGCTGCTGATCCTCGACGAACCCACGCGCGGCATCGACGTCGGCGCGAAGTACGAGATGTACGGGATCATGAACGCCCTCGCCGACCAGGGCAAGGCCATCATGATGATCTCGTCGGAGCTCCCTGAGCTGCTCGGGACTTGCGACCGCATCTACACCGTCAGCGCCGGCCTCATCACCGGCTGCGTCGACGCCAAGGAAGCCACCCAGGAGGGCCTGATGCGCCTGATGACCCTTGTTCCCACCAACACGACCACCGCTGCGTGACGCGAGAAAGTTGACGATGAACGCTCTCAAGGACCTGTTCGGCGGAAGTCTTCGCCAGTTCGGCATGCTGTTCGTCCTGGTCGCCCTGGCCCTGCTGTTCCACGGGCTCACCGGCGGCCTGGTGATCACGCCGACGAACCTCATGAACCTGCTGAACGGCAACAGCTACATCCTGGTACTGGCCATCGGCATGGTCATGGTGATCATCATCGGCCACATCGACCTGTCCGTCGGTTCGGTCGCGGCCTTCGTCGGCATCGTGGTCGCGATCGCC
>JAYUEA010000322.1:0-1557 GCA_043739465.1 Propionibacteriaceae bacterium | reverse complement strand
GTCCCGGCCGGTCGGCCAGAAGTCCCGCTCCGAGGTCGCGGCGGCTCTGCAGCCACGCGGCGAAGGCCAGTGCCACCACGAACAGGGCAACCGGAAGGATCAGGGGCCATGCCCGGTCACCGTCGTAGTAGCGCGTCTGCTGCGCCCAGCCGAGCGGGCTGAACCAGCCGATGATGCGTCCCGGCTTGTCCCAGTTCACGTCGCCGAGCATCCGTAGCACGAACGTCACGCCGAGCGCGCCGAAGATCCAGGCACCACAGGCGCGGTAGCTGCTGGACAGCTGTACGGCGACCGCCGTGAGGGCCGCGAACGACAGTCCGACACCGACCTGCGCCAGGCCGAACAGGATCGAGCCGGCGACCGGCCAGCCACCGGCGATGACGGCGGGGATCGTCACCACGCCGGACACGAAGGACACGCCGGTAGCGACGATCATCGCCGCACCGAGCGGCGCGAGACGACCGACGGGAGTCGCTCCGAGGAGCTCGAACCGTCCGGACTCCTCCTCACCGCGCGTGTGACGCCTCACGATGGCGATCACGAGGAAGGCGAGGGTGAGGAAGTCGAGCATCGCGACCTTGTTGGCCGCGACGCCGCCGACCGACGCCGTGTCGTACACGTGCCCGTACATGACGACCACACCAGTGCTCGCGTTGGCCGCCGAGTTGGCGGCGACCAGCTCGCTGCCCGTCGCGTACAGGGTCGGCATCACGGAGGCCGAGTAGTAGCTGAGCAGCCAGATGGAGACGAGGACCACGCCGATCATGATCCGGTCGCGGCGCCACGCCAGCCGCACCAGGCCGCGCCATCCGGTCACTTGGCACCTTCGTACTTGCTGAGGAACAGCTGCTCCAGGCTTGGCGGCTCGCTCACCAGTGAGTCGAGGCCGGCTG
Organism: Propionibacteriaceae bacterium; assembly: GCA_043739465.1. Classification (GTDB taxonomy): domain Bacteria; phylum Actinomycetota; class Actinomycetes; order Propionibacteriales; family Propionibacteriaceae; genus Fen-668. Next base: position 664 of record JAYUEA010000322.1, on the reverse strand, counting down.
CGCCGATGGCGACGATGGCCTGGTCGAGGTTGTCGGGGTCGACGGAGAAGCGCACGAGGTTGCCCTCACGCGTGAGGCCGGTCACTCCTGGCATGCCATCGAGGCTGGGGACTGGGCCACGTACGACCGCGGAGATGGTCGTCGTGTGCAGCTTGCGCATCTCACCGAGCGTGCCGACCTCGACGATCTTCCCTGCCCGGATGATGCTGATGCGGTGGCTCAGTCTCTCCACCTCGGAGAGGATGTGGCTCGACAGCAGGATCGTACGGCCGTCGTTCTTGAGGTCGCGGGCCACGTCCGAGAATGCGGCCTCCATGAGCGGGTCGAGGCCGGCGGTCGGCTCGTCGAGCAGGAACACCTCGGCGCGTGACGCGAGGGCGGCCACGAGCGCGACCTTCTGCCGGTTGCCCTTCGAGTAGGTGCGGCACTTCTTCGTCGGGTCGAGATCGAAGCGCTCGAGCAGCGCGGCCCGGCGGTCCTTGTCGAGGTCGCCGCGCAGCCGGCCCAGCAGGTCGATGACCTCTCCGCCGGTGAGGTTCGGCCAGAGGGTGACGTCACCGGGCACGTACGCGATGCGGCGATGGATCGACTCGATGTCGGTCCAGGCGTTGGCGCCGAGCAGCGTCGCCGTTCCCCCGTCGGCCTTGAGCAGGCCCAGGAGCAC
>JAYUEA010000321.1:0-4843 GCA_043739465.1 Propionibacteriaceae bacterium | reverse complement strand
GTGGCCAACGGTCCACAGGTCGGACCACGGATGTCAGGAGGCGGTGTGCCCGTCGGCAAGGTGCGATTCTACGACGCCGAGAAGGGATTCGGCTTCCTCACCAAGGATGAGGGAGGCGACGTCTACGTGCGCGCCTCGGTGCTGCCCCCAGGAGTGACCGCTCTCAAGGCCGGCCAGAAGGTCGAGTTCGGCATCGTCGAGGGACGCAAGGGAGAGCAGGCGCTCTCGCTCCGTGTGCTTGAGGCGCCGCCGTCCCTGTCGAAGGCCCAACGTAAGTCGCCCGAGGCGATGGCGGTCATCTCCGAAGACCTCATCAAGATGCTGGACCACATCGCCGCCTCATATCGTCGCGGCCGGCACCCCGAAACGAAGGCGGCCGAAAAGGTCGCCCAGATGCTGCGCGCGGTCGCCGACGAGCTAGAGCTCTGACCTGAAGCTCTCGCGCACGCCATCTGGCGGGCGAGGAGTGCGGCAGCGGCCGCAACGAGTGCGGCGGGACCCCCTCTCGCCTGCGCAGTCTTCGTGTGCCGCCCCCGATGCCGGGATAGCCCCTCGCCCGACCTAGCACGTGCCAATAGATCCGAGGAACCCATGCCACTGACGCTTCCGACACCGCGCCTGATCGCGCCCGAGTCCGTACCTGCCCTGCGCTGGGGGGTGATCGGCATCGTGATCGCCGACCGCTTCGTCGCGGCCATGCACGAGTTCACCGGCCAGCGCGCCGTGGCGGTCGCCACGCGTCACCCGGAGAGGGCCGCGGAGTTCGCTGCGAAGCACGGCATCGCCACCGTGCACGACTCCGTCGACGCACTGGTCGCAGACCCGAACGTGGACGCCGTGTACGTCGCGACCCCTCACCCCAGCCACCGCGAGCAGGCACTGGCCGCCATCGCCCACGGGAAGCACGTCCTCATCGAGAAGCCGATCGCCATGTCGGCGGCCGAGGCGCGGGAGATCACCGACGCAGGCCGGGCGGCAGGGGTATTGGTCATGGAGGCGATGTGGACCCGCTACCTGCCGCAGTCGGACATCATCCGCCAGGTGCTTGCCGACGGCCTCATCGGCGACGTCAACCTGGTCATGGCGGACTTCGGCTTCGCCGCCCCCGTCGACCCCACCCACCGGCTCTGGGACCCGGCGCTGGGCGGCGGCGCGCTGCTCGACGCCGGCGTCTACCCGATCTCGTTCGCCTCGTCGGTGCTCGGGGCGCCCTCGCACGTACGGGCCGTCGGCTCGACCCTCGACAACGGGGTCGACACGCAGGCGAGCCTCGCGGTGGCGTACGCGAACGGCGGCACGGCAGTGCTGTCGACGTCCCTGATCACGTGCATGGCGATCGAGGCCCAGATCCTGGGTACGACGGGGCGCCTGAAGGTGCTCAGCCCCTTCTTCAGCCCGACCGGTGTCGAGCTGACGGTCGGTCAGTTCACGACAGCCGAGGTGACGACCTGGCGTGACGAGCGGTTCCCGACGATGTACGGGGCCATGTCCGACGAGGCCGTCGCCTTCGCCAGCTACGTCGCCGAAGGTCGTACGGAGTCGCCCATCCATCCTCACCACGAGGTCGTCGCCGTGATGGACACGATCGACCAGGCTCGTGCCCAGCTCGCCGGCACTCCCGGCGCCTGAGCCACGCGGCTCGACGGGACCCGCACGAGCGCTCACCGAGGACGGCGGCGGGCGCGCCCAGCGCCGTGTGGGATGATTCGGCAATGACCGTCAGCAAGCTCGACGCGGTGACCGCCGCTGCCGCCGACCTGGCCCGCGCCGCCGCAGAAGAGGCCGCGGACGCCGCAGGCGGCTTCGGAGTCGGCGACCACCTGGGCGTCGTCGCCGAGGGCGAGCGGGTCGTCACCCACGCGTTCTCCTGCCCGCACCCGGCCTACCTCGGCTGGCACTGGGCCGTGACGCTGGTCCGCGCGACCCGCGCGAAGGCGCCCACCGTCAACGAAGTCGTCCTGCTGCCTGGTGACGAGGCGCTCCTCGCTCCGGGGTGGGTCCCGTGGGCCGAGCGGATCGCTGCGGGCGACCTGGCTCCCGGAATGCTGCTGCCGCTGGGAGACAACGACCCTCGCGTCGTGCCGGGCTACACGGGCGGCACGGAGAACGACGAGGACGCCGTCGCCATCCGGAGCGTCGTCCACGAGCTCGGGCTCGGTCGCGAGAGGCTGCTCAGCGACCTGGGTCGTACGTCCGCTGCTGCCCGCTGGGTCGAGGGCGACGGTGGCCCCGACGCCCCCCAGTCGAAGCTGGCCCCCGCGCCCTGCGGCACCTGCGCGTTCTTCATCCGGCTGCGCGGCTCGCTCGGCGGTGCCTTCGGCGCCTGCGCGAACGAGAAGTCTCCGTCCGACGGCCGCGTGGTGAGCATCGAGCACGGCTGCGGGGCCCACTCCGACGTCGTCGCCGAGGCCGCTGCGCCGTTACCGGACGCCCTGTGGGACACCCTCAGCGACGACACCTCACTGTTCGACTGACTCCTGGGCCGACGGCCCGGGCGCCAGGTCCGTCACAGGCTCGAGGGTCGCGGCCGGGATGGCTGCGACCGGAGCCAGCCGCCGACGCTTCCTGTACAGCGCGTAGCCGATGAACATCACCCCGAGACCGGTAGCAGTCACGGCCGTCCAGAGCCACCAGCCCTGACCTCGCGAGACCAGCCAGGCGTACTGCCACGCCGTCACGCCGGTCGCCAGCAGCGAGATCACGGTGCCGACGCCGGCAGCCGCGACCCCGTCCTCGTCGACCGGATCGACGGGGGCCTGGACCAGCGCGTGGTGGTGCGGCTCGCTCACGCTGTCCACTCTACGGACAAAGGGGACCCCGGGTCAGGGACGCCTCGGGGCTTTCCCTAGGCTGCGCGCCATGGTGCAGAAGTCCCCGAAGGCAGTGACCGCTCCTGCCGACGCGCTCCCCCCTCAGCGGAGCGCTCTTGACCGTTACTTCGCGATCACGAAGCGAGGGTCGACGATCGGCGCAGAAGTGCGCGGAGGTGTGGTCACCTTCGTCACGATGGCGTACATCATCGCCCTGAACCCGCTGATCATCGGGACTGTGGCCGACAAGGACGGGAACCTGATCTCCGGGCTCCCGATCACCGGCCCGAACATCGGTGCCTCGATCGGAATGGTCGCGGCAGCCACGGCGCTGATCGCGGCGATCATGACCATCCTCATGGGCGTGTACGGCCGGTTCCCGATCGCCATCGCCGCGGGCCTCGGCATCAACGCGCTCCTGGCCGCCAGCCTCGTGAAGACCATGACCTGGCCGCAGGCCATGGGCCTCGTGGTCTGGGAGGGAATCCTGATCACGATCCTGGTGCTCACCGGCTTCCGGAGGGCCATCTTCAGGGCCGTCCCGCGCTCGCTGCGCATCGCGATCAGCGTCGGCATCGGCCTGTTCATCGCGTTCATCGGGTTCAAGGACGCCGGCTTCATCCGCAGCGGCTCGGGCACGCCGGTCACGATGGGCATCAACGGCAACCTGTTCGGCTGGCCGACGCTGGTCTTCTGCATCGGCCTGCTGCTGGTCATCGGCCTGTACGTCCGCAAGATCAAGGGCGCGATGCTGATCTCGGTCATCGCCACCACGATCCTGGCGATCATCGTCGAGGCCATCGTCCACAACGGCCTGTACAACGACGGCGTGAACCCCATCCGGCCCACCGGCTGGCAGCTGAACCTCCCGGCGATCACCGGCAACATCTGGTCGGTCCCGGACCTGCACCTGCTGTTCCGGGTCGACATGTTCGGCGCGTTCGCCGGCGGCGGCACGGCGTTCCTGAGCGTCATCCTGACGATCTTCGCCCTGCTGCTGAGCGACTTCTTCGACACCATGGGCACGATCTTCGCAGTCGGTAGCGAGGCCGGCCTGCTCGACAAGAACGGCAACCCGCCGTACATGCAGGAGATCCTGGTCGTCGACTCGCTCGCCGCGATCGCCGGTGGGTTGGGCTCGACCTCGTCGAACACCTCGTACATCGAGTCCGCGTCGGGCGTTGGTGAGGGTGCGCGTACGGGTCTGGCCTCGGTCGTCACCGGCCTCGGCTTCCTCGTCGCGCTGCTGCTCGCGCCGCTGGTCAACCTGGTCCCCTCCGAGGCTGCGGCCCCGGTGCTGGTCCTCGTGGGCTTCCTCATGCTGCAGCAGGTCGCCGAGCTCGACTGGAAGGACCTCGAGGAGTCGATCCCGGCCTACCTCACGATGGTGCTCATGCCGTTCACGTACTCGATCACCAACGGCATCGGCGCAGGCTTCGTGCTGTACGTGCTCATCAAGCTCGCGAAGGGCAAGGCCAAGCAGGTGCACCCGCTGATGTGGGTCATCGGCGCACTCTTCTTCATCTACTTCGCCCAGGGGATCATCCTCCACTGGATGGGGCGCTAGTGCCCTGCGTGCGAGAACCCTGAGGGGTTGCGGCGCCCTGGGCACGCACCTCGCGACGTTGCCGTCGGTCACCAGACGACCGGTATGGCTACCCTCCGACGCCTCGCGATGCACGCACCCAGACCACGCCAACCCCGCAGGAACCTCGCACGCACGGCACACGCCTCAGGCGAAAGCCACAGTGAAGACGTCGGGGGCCGGGCGACCGGCCCCTTCGGCGTCCCTGGCCCACGTCGGCAGCTGCTGCAACCAGCCCACGACCTGGTCCACCATGGCGCCCGAACCTTCGAGCGCATCGCGGCTGGCGCGCCATGCCTCACAGAGCTCGACCGCGACCGCGTACCGCTGGTAGCCCACCTCACTGCCCGCCAGCGGACGCAGCGGCAGCGCGGCATCGCGGGCCCACAGGGTGCGCAGCGCGTAGTGGGCGGCCAGGCCTGCGCGGGCAAGGTCGAAGTCCAGCGTG
>JAYUEA010000320.1:0-1561 GCA_043739465.1 Propionibacteriaceae bacterium | reverse complement strand
TTGTGGGGCGTGGCGCGTACCCAGGAACGTTGCCTCGCGTACTGGCAGGAGTTCAATGCGTACATGGCGAACTCATCGGCCGCAGTGTCCGTCTCGGGTCTCTCGGTCAAGCGCGGCAAGGTGCAGGTGTTCTCGGGGCTGGACCTCGAGCTGCTGCCGGGGCGGATCACGGGGCTCATGGGCCCGTCGGGCTGCGGCAAGTCCACGCTGATGCGCTGCATCATGGGGATCCAGAAAGTACAGGGCGGCTCGGTCACCGTGCTCGGCCAGCCCGCGGGTACGCCGGCGCTGCGCCGTCGCGTCTCGTACTCGTCCCAGCAGGCCTCCGTCTACACCGACCTCAGCGTCGCGGAGAACGTCGCCTACTTCACCCGCCTGTACGGGCTGGCGTCCAGCGAGACGGACCGCGTCATCACGGCCGTGGGGCTTGCTGACCAGCGCAGCCAGCGCGCCGACGACCTGTCCGGCGGCCAGCTCACCCGTACATCGCTCGCCATCGCCCTGCTCGGCCAGCCCGAGCTCGTGGTCCTCGACGAGCCGACGGTCGGGCTCGACCCGGTCCTGCGCGCCGAGCTCTGGGGCATCTTCCGAAGCCTCGCCGATCAGGGCATCACGCTCATCGTCTCGAGCCACGTCATGGACGAGGCGAACCGCTGCGACGACCTGCTCCTGATGCGGCAAGGGCGCATCGTCGCCCACACGACGCCCACGAACCTGCTCGTCGAATCGGGCAAGTCCGACCCGGACCAGGCGTTCCTCGAGCTGATCCGGCGCGACGTCGCCGGGCCCCACCACAGTCTCGACACCCCCAACGAGGCGCCCGACACCGCCCCGCGGCACGCACAGGAGGACGAGCGATGAGACTCCTCGCGACGGCCGGGCGGGTGCTCAGCCAGCTCCGCCGCGATCCCCGTACGGTCGCCATGATGGTCCTGCTGCCCATGCTGCTCGTCGGACTGTTCGCCTGGATCATGCCGGCGCGACAGTTCGGCGCGGTCGGCCCGATACTCATCGCACTGTTCCCGTTCGTCGTGATGTTCATCGTCACGAGCATCGCCACGCTGCGCGAACGCACGTCAGGCACGCTCGAGAGGCTCCTCACCACGCCGCTCCGGAAGGCGGAGCTTCTGTTCGGGTACGAGGTCGCGTTCGGGCTGGTCGCCCTCGTGCAGGCGGTGCTCGTCGTGACGTTCGCCGTGTACGTGTGCGGGCTCAACATCGACGGCAGCCTCTGGGTCGTCGGCGGGATGGCGGTGCTGAACGCGTTGATGGGTACGGCGTTGGGCCTGCTCGCGAGCGCGTTCGCGCGCACGGAGTTCCAGGCGGTGCAGTTCATGCCGGTGTTCGTGTTCCCGCAGATGGCCCTCGGCGGCGTCTTCATGCCGCGCGACCAGATGCCCGATGTGCTGTCGGCGATCTCGGACTGGCTGCCCCTGTCGTACTCCATCGAAGCCGTCCAGCGCGCCACCACCGGCGTCACCGGCTGGGACCTCACGAGGCCGCTGCTCGTACTCGTCGGCGTTACCCTGCTCGCGCTGCTCCTCGGCTCCCTGACGCTCCC
>JAYUEA010000319.1:0-4859 GCA_043739465.1 Propionibacteriaceae bacterium | reverse complement strand
GGACCCGGACTCGGGCTTCCTGAGGACGGCGACGGGCTGCCGGACGACGGCGACGGCGAACCCGAAGAAGGTGACGGTGAACCCGACGAAGGCGACGGAGAGCCCGAAGACGGAGACGGCGAACCTGACGGCGATGCCGACGACGGTGGCGGTGAGCCTGTCTCCGGAGGCGGAGACCCTGACGGCGGCGGAGTCGTCGCGTTCGTGGGCAGCGGTGGTGGCGGAGTGGTGGGCGGCGACTGGCTGAACATCAGGATCGCTATGAGCATCGCCAGCATCGCGATGAGGATCATCAGCAACCACGACGCCAGGATCGAGATCCGACCCGCCCGGTCGTGACGGCCGGGCCAGGGCAACGGCCACAACCGAGACAGACCCGGCTGGACTCGGTCGATCCAGTGCAGGGCGTAGTCAGGGCCGGCCGGGCTTCCCTGTTGCGGGAGCCGGGCCAGCGCGACCTCGTCGAGCAGGCGGTGCGCCTCGAACGTCGCCCCCGCAGTCCCGTCGTACGCCAACGCCACCCACGGAGCCAACGGCTGATGACCCGGAGCCACCGGGTCGTCGTCCTCCGAGCGGAACTTGTGGCCGAAACGGCCCTCGTGCTGGCCATGGCCGCCGCGTGCCACGACGGTGTCGATGTGCATGGCGTTGACCTGGCCCGACAGGCGGTCGCGAGCAGCCGCGTCGTCCGCGGCACCCTCCGACAGCAGGACCATCATGACGACGGAGCCGAGGTCGTCGTGGGCCAGGTATGTGACGCCACTGGGCGTCGCGACCAGGCGCGAGTCGAGCCAGAAGTCGCCGATCTTGGGCGGATCGGTGCGCAACAACGGCGACGACGGCTCGTACGGCTCGTTCCACTCCGGAGTCGGCGGTGGCGTCGTCATGGTCCTCGTCTCGCTCTGCGCCCCGGCGAACACCATCGAGGCAGACCCAATGCTGCCCATCATGCCTGAGAGCCGGATCGCGCCAATCATCCCAGGTGGGTCACAGGGTGAGGACCGGGGTACGCGCCACGAGAGCCGGTATCGTAGGCGGGACGCCGCAAGGCCTACCGACATTGACCCGTGGGGGAGATCACGTGACCAACCAGCCGCCAGCCTCTGGTCCGCTGACGACCGAACAGTCGGCGCGCCTGCTGACCGCGGCGATCGCCCAGGTCCAGCGGGTGATCGTGGGCCAGGAGCACATGGTCGAGCAGCTCATGGTCTCGTTGCTCGCGAGGGGCCACACGCTGCTCGAGGGTGTGCCTGGCGTCGCGAAGACCCTGGCCGTACGGTCGTTCGCGACGGTCGTGGGCGGCGAGTTCGCCCGCATCCAGTTCACGCCCGACCTCGTACCCTCCGACATCGTCGGCACCCGCATCTACTCGGCGTCGAAGGAGAAGTTCGACATCGAGCTCGGCCCGGTGTTCGTGAACTTCGTCCTCGCCGACGAGATCAACCGCGCACCCGCCAAGGTGCAGTCGGCGATGCTCGAGCTGATGGCGGAGAAGCAGGTCTCGATCGCCGGCAAGACGTACCCCGCGAAGAAGCCGTTCATCGTCATCGCGACCCAGAACCCGATCGAGTCCGAGGGCGTCTACCCGCTCCCCGAGGCCCAGCGCGACCGCTTCCTGCTCATGGTCCAAGTGCCCTACCCGCGCGGCAACGAGGAGTTCGAGATCCTCCGCCGCATGTCGGTGACCCCGCCGGAGCCGTCCCCGGTGCTCAACCCCGACCTCGTCCGGCAGCTCCAGGACAAGGCGCAGAACGTGTTCGTACATAACCTGGTCGCGGAGTACATCGTGCGGCTGGTGCTCGCGACCCGTACGCCGGCGGAGTTCGGCATGCCCGACCTCGTACCTGTCATCTCCATCGGCTGCTCCCCGCGCGCGACGCTGGGCCTGGTGGCCGCGTCTCGGGCGCTGGCCCTCATCCATGGGCGCGACTACGTGCTCCCCACCGACATCCAGGCCGTGGCCAAGGACGTCATGAGCCACCGCATCGTGCTCGGCTTCGACGCCGTCGCCGACAACGTCTCCGCCGGTCAGGTCGTCGACCGGATACTCGCGATGGTGCCCCCGCCAACACCCGTCTGGAACGCGCCCCAGCAGCCGGGTGCGCCCCGCCAGCAGCAGCCGGCGTTCCGCAACTGACCCATGAGCCAACAAGGCTTCGCTCCTCCTTCCGGCCAGCCGGCCGCATCGGTTCTCGCCGAGCCGGCGGGGCCGTCGCTGCCGCTGAACCAGCTGGCACCCGAGGCTGCGCTGCGACGCCTGGAGCTCACCATCGTGCGTCGGTTGGAGGGCTTCCTGCACGGTGACCACATGGGCCTGCTGCCCGGCCCCGGTTCCGACACGAACGACGCCCGCCCGTACCAGCCCGGTCAGGACGACGTACGGATGATGGACTGGGCCGTCACCGCACGCACGACCGTCCCTCACGTGCGCGACACCATCGCCGACCGCGAGCTCGAGGTGTGGGCGCTGCTCGACGTCACCCCGTCCATGAACTGGGGCACCGAGGGCGTCACCAAGCGCGACCTCGGCATCGCGGCGATCGCGACGATCGGCTTCCTGAGCCAGCAGATGGGCGACCGGTTCGGCGGTATGGTCATGCGCCCCGACGGTGTCCGCCGGATGCAGGCCCGTTCGGGACGGATGGCGTTGTACGGGCTGCTGCGCCGCATGCTCACCGAACCCATCGTCCACGACCACGCTCCCGGCACGATGACGCTCACCGACGGCATCGAGCAGATGGCCCGTACGCAACGTCGCAGGGGTCTGCGCGTCGTCGTCTCCGACTTCCTGGAGCCGGGCGACTTCGAGCTCGACCCCAACGTCGAGCCCACCTGGGAACGCGCGCTGCGCCGTCTGGCTGTTCGCAACCAGGTCATCGCCATCGAGGTCGTCGACCGTCGTGAGGTCGAGTTCCCCGACATCGGCGACCTGCTGATCCGCGACCCGGAGACGGACTTCCAGCGGTACGTGAACACCTCGGACGCCGGCGCGCGAGCCCGCATGGACGCCGCTAGCGCCGCCCAGCGGGAGCGGATCCGCATCTCGCTGCGTCGTGCGGGCGTGGGCCACATCCAGTTGCGTACCGACAGAGACTGGGTCCAAGACATCGCGCGGTTCGTGCTCGCCTACCGTCGCACCGCCAGCCAGCTGCACGCACCGCCACAAGGAGCCAGCAAGTGACCGCGCTCGAGCTTCCGATCACGGGGTTCCTCAACCCCGGGCGGCTCTGGGTGCTCGCGATCATCCCGATCCTGGTCGTCGCGTACGTGCTGCTGCTCCGCCGGAAGACCCACTCCGGCATCCGGTTCACGAACACCTCCATCCTGGCGATGGTGCTGCCGAAGCAGTCGCAGTGGCTCCGTCACGTCACGGTGGCGGTGGCGCTGCTGAGCCTCGTGACGCTGATCGGCGCGTGGGCTCGACCCAACGGCCAGGACAAGGTGCCGCGGGAACGGGCCACCGTCGTCGTCGTGATCGACGTCTCGCAGTCGATGGCCGCCACCGACGTCGCCCCGACAAGGCTCGATGCGGCGAAGGCGGCCGCCAAGGAGTTCGTCGCGTCGCTGCCGACCCAGTACAACGTCGCGCTGGTCTCGCTCTCGGGGAACCCGTCCGTACGTGTCCCACCGATCACCGACCGCGCCGCGCTGAACCGCGCGATCGACGCCTTGACCCTCCAGGACTCCACGGCGATCGGCGACTCCATCAAGACGGCGCTGGCCGCGCTCGACCAGGCACCGAAGGCCGACGACAACTCGTCGGCGCCGGGCATGGTGGTGCTGCTCTCGGACGGTGCCAACACCGCAGGACAGGCGCCGTTGCAGATGGCTGCCGATGCGGCCAAGCGGAAGGTCCCGATCTACACGATCGCGTACGGCACGGACAACGGCTACGTCGACCTGGACGGCGCCCGAGACCGCGTACCGCCAGACCCCGCAGCCCTCAAGGCGATCTCGGACCTGACCAAGGGTCAGGCGTACAGCGCGGACAACGTTTCGCAGCTCAAGAACGCCTACACCTCCATCAAGTCGGAGGTGGGCTACGAGAAGAAGGTCAAGGAGATCACCGCGACGGCCGCCGGCGTGGGCCTGATCTTCGCGTTGCTCGCGGCGGTCGGCGCACTGATCCTGGGGGCGAGGTGGGCATGATTCCCAACGACTACTACTTCCCGGAGCGCCTGTGGGCGCTGCTCGCGGTGCCGATCCTGACACTCGTCTACGTGGCTCTGGCCTGGCAGAAGGGCCGTACCGGCGCCAGGCGGATCCCAGGCAGCCTCGAGCTGCTGGTCCGCAAGCAGGCCGCCTGGAAGCGGCACGTCGCCGTCGCCGCGTCCGTACTCAGCCTTGCGTCGCTGGTCGTTGCCTGGGCGATGCCCCGCGGCTACACGCTCGTGCCGCGGGAGCGTGCCACCGTGGTCGTGGTCATCGACGTGTCGAAGTCCATGGAGGCAACCGACGTCAAGCCCACCAGGCTGTCCGCCGCACAGACGGGCGCCAAGACCTTCCTCGACATCATCCCGGCCGGCTTCAACGTGGCCCTCGTCGCGTTCGCCGGCACGTCGTCGGTGATCGTGCCGCCGACGACCGACCACGGCACCGTGCAGGCCAGCGTCGAGAACCTCCAGCTGGCGCCGTCGACGGCGATCGGCGAGGGCATCTACACGGCACTCGACGCGCTGGCGCTGGTGCCTGACGACCCGAACCACCCGGGCGCGACCCCTCCGGCGGCGATCGTGCTGCTGTCCGACGGCGAGTCCAACCTGGGCCGCAGCTCGGCCACGGCAGCGACGGACGCCAAGAAGAAGGGCGTACCTATCTACACGATCGCATACGGGACCGCGACCGGCTACGTCGTCGAC
>JAYUEA010000318.1:0-4860 GCA_043739465.1 Propionibacteriaceae bacterium | reverse complement strand
CCTGTACCCCTCGTGGGGAGGTCCTGTACTGCTCCCGGGGGGGTCCCGTACTGCTCGCGGGGAGATCTCGCGCTCGGTGGCCCATGATCGACCCCAAGGAACTGCCTTGTGGTGGCGACAGAGCCGATGCGCCCGCCTGCGTAGGGTGTCCCCATGTCTGCTGAGCTCGCCGACGAGGCCGTACGGATCACGACCGAGCTGGTTCGGATCGACTCCACGAACTTCGGGGACGGGTCGGGTCCGTGCGAGTACGAGGCCGCCCAGTACGTGCTCGGCCTGCTCCGCGAGATCGGCCTCGAGCCCGTCTACCTGGAGCCGGCACCGCGCCGCTCGAGCGTGGTCGTACGTATCCCGGGCGCCGACCGTACGCGTCCCGGCCTGATCCTCCACGGCCACCTCGACGTCGTACCGGCCGATGCCGCCGACTGGAGCCACCACCCGTTCGCGGCCGATGTGGTCGACGGGGTGCTGTACGGGCGCGGCGCCGTCGACATGAAGGACATGGTCGGCATGCTGCTGGCCAACCTCCGCGACCTCGTGACGAACAGCAGCACCCCGCCGCGCGACCTCGTGTTTGCATTCCTCGCCGACGAGGAGGCGGGAGGGGTCTGGGGTGCGGAATGGATCGTACGGAACCGGCCCGAGCTGTTCGCGAACTGCTCCGAGGCGATCAGCGAGGTCGGCGGCTACTCGATCACGCTGCGTCCGGGCGACGGCGGACCGGCCACGCGCTCGTACCTCCTCCAGACCGCAGAGAAGGGGTACGCCTGGATGCGGATCCGGGCGACCGGCCGCGCGGGTCACGGGTCGGTGCCGAACGACGAGAACTCGATCGTCCGGCTGGCGGAGGCCATCGTGCGGATCGACGCGCACGACTGGGGCACCGAGCTGATCGCGCCTGTGATCACGCTGTTCGACCACGTCAGCGCAGTCACGGGCATCCCCTGGGACCGCGAGAACCCCGCCGCGTTCCTGCCGCAGCTCGGCGGCGCGCGTCAGTTCGTGGCGGGCACTCTGGCGAACTCGGCGAACCTCACCACATTGCTCGCGGGCAAGAAGTCGAACGTCATCCCGGGCGTGGCCGAGGCATCGATCGACTGCCGATTCCTCCCCGGCTCGGACGACCACATCCTCGCGACGCTGCGCGAGCTCGCGGGCGAGCATGTCGAGCTGATCGTCGACCGCATGGTCTCACCGCTCGACGTGCCGCGGACGGGCCCGCTGGTCGACGCGATCGCGGCAGCCATCGACGCGGAGGACCCGGGCGCGAGCGTCGTCCCGTACTGCCTCTCCGCCGGCACCGACAACAAGTCGCTGGGCGAGCTGGGGATCCACGGGTACGGCTTCGCGCCCCTCCAGCTCCCCGCCGACCTTGACTTCGCGCCCCTGTTCCACGGCGTCGACGAGCGCGTCCCCCTGGGCGCCATCCGCTTCGGAGCCAGAGTCCTGCAGCGCATCATCGCGACCTGTTGAGCATCGCGGGCTGTCGCGGGCTGCGGTGTGGCTGTCGGTTCCCGCCGGGTAAGTCGTCACTTCCCACACCAGACTCGTCGTGAGAAGTGCGAAACTCCCACGTACCTTGGGAAACCAACAGGGGGCAGTGGCCCTCCACGTTGAAGGCGGGCCGTGCTCAGCGCAGGGGGGCGGGGAGGTTGCCGTCGTGCAGGACGACCAGTGAGGTGACGGCTCTCGTGAGGCATACGTACAGGCGGCGCCAACCCGTGAGCTCGTCGGCTTCTGCGGCGACGATCGCTCCCGGGTCGATCAGCAGTACATGGTCGAACTCGAGGCCCTTGGCGAGCGATGACGGTACAAGGTCGAGGTGGGACTCGAAGGCCTCTGTCGTACTCGCCCGACCGAGCTCGATGTACGGGATCTGCGCGAGCGCCTTGCGCGCGGCCGGAAGCTGGGGGTCGGCGACGATGATGCCGACGGTGCCCTCTCGTACAGCCATCTCCGCGGCCGCCTCGGTAAGTCCGGCCAGCGGGTCACCCACAAACCGCAGGTCCAGGTCGCCCCGGCTGTGTCGTACAGATCGTGGTGCCGTCAGACCTGGTGCGATCGACGGCAGCAACCGCGCCGCGTACTCGATCACCGCGCCCGGCACGCGGAAGCCCTCGGTCAGCTCGGTGACGTCCGCATCCGGCTTGCCCAGATGCGCCAGAGCGACGCCCCAGTCGCGCGCCCCCCACGGCGTCGTCGCCTGCGCGAGGTCGCCCAGCACCGTGATCGACCCCGTCGTCGCGCGCCGGCCGACCGCCCGCAGCGCCATCGGCGACAGGTCCTGCGCCTCGTCGATGATCACGTGGCCGACTGAGCCCGTACGGTCCAGCAGGTCGCCGAGCTCGTCCAGCAGAGCCAAGTCCGGAACGGACCAGCGCGCAGACCCGGCCGTACGGGGCGGCGTGCTCCAGAGAAGCATCGCCTGCTCGTCGTGGCTGAGGATCCCGTCCGCCGCAGCCGAGAGGACATCAGCCTCCGTGAACAGCCGGAACAGCAACCAGCAAGGCGTGATCGTGGGCCACACCGCCGCCACCACAGCCTTCACCGGACCCGACCGCGCCACCGCGTTCTGCACGCGGTCGTCCGTCGTGTCGCCCTGCGCCTCGAGCCGCAGCAGCACCTCGTGCGCCAAGCGCTGCGAGAGCAGCTTCCGCCCCGCCTCGTACCGCACCCCTCGCTCCCGAAGCGCCGCGACCGCCGCGGCGATCCCGTGCGAGGGGACACGGATCACCCGCGACCCGTACGGCACCGCCAGCGGCTCCCGGGCCTCACTGATCGACGACCACAGCGCCCGCACCAGCACCTCGGCCAGCCGCGCGTCGCCCTTCAGCGTCGCCACCGCCGCCGAGTCGGACCCGCGCACCTTCGCGCCCGTTGACTCCCTCAGCAGTCCTTCGGCGGTCGTCTGCCGCGCGTCGATCTCGCCGAGCGCGGGCAGCACGTCGCCGATATAGCCGAGGAATGACTCGTTCGGCCCGACCACCAGCACGCCCGACCGGGAGAGCTGGTCGCGGTGCGCGTACAACAGGTATGCGGCGCGGTGGAGGCCGACGGCCGTCTTGCCCGTCCCTGGAGCCCCCTGGATGCACAGCGACGTCGCCAGGTCCGTACGCACCAGCACGTCCTGGTCCGGCTGGATCGTCGCGACGATGTCGCGCATCGGCCCCGTACGCGGACGCTCGATCTCCTCCGCCAGCAGCCGCGAGCCGACGTCCGAGGCGCCGACCAGGTCCTCGTCCTCGTACGCGGTGATCTCGCCGTGCCGGAACCCGAACCGCCGCCGCATCGCGACGCCCATCTCCTGGCCGGGCCGGGCGCGGTAGAACGGCAGGGACATCGGCGCGCGCCAGTCCATGACCAGCGGCTCGCCGCCGAGCTCGCCGGTGACGTGGCGCCGGCCGATGTACAAGCGCTCGTCGAACTCCGCGCCGAGGGCGGCCGCGTAGTCGAGCCGGCCGAAGAACAGCGGGACAGTCGGGTCGTCCTCCAGGGACAGCATCCGGCGGTACAGGGTCTGCTTGAGGTACTGGGTGGAGACCGCGTCGCCGCCGACGGCGTTCTCGACGCGGGTGGTGGCCTCGCGCATGCGATGGAGGGCGGCGCGGGACTCCGTGAGGTGATGGCGTTCGGACTCGAGGACAGGGTCGTGGACGAGCATGCATCGCTCCAGGTCAGGAGAGTCAGGGCGTGCGAAGGGGCTCGCAAGGGCGAGTCTTGCTGGTGGCAGAAGCGCGACATTAGTCCTGCAATCAGGCGTTGTCGAGTCAGTCACACGCACAACCCTTTGCTCGCGAAAGCCGGTCACAGGGGTTGTGCGGGAGCCGCAAAGGCTGTGCGCGTGGGTGGGGTCCAGCGACCCAGGCCCTCGACGGTCGAGGGGCACCCAGCGAGATCAGGGATCCGAGTACGGCACGAGCCACAACACCCGACGTACCGATGACTGTCCGCGGCATTCTCTAGGCTGACGATCGTGACCGAGCCGTTCCGTACCCGCGGGCAGGCCGTGGCGCCCGAGCACCGTCCGTACAAGAACCGCACGGCTGTACGGATCCTCGTCGTCGCGCACGACCTGCTGCTGATGTTCCACGACCAGGACCCCGGCCTGCCCGGTTCCGGCTGGTGGGTGCTGCCGGGTGGCGGCATCGACGCGGGGGAGTCGCCGCGCGAGGCCGCACGTCGCGAGCTCGCAGAGGAGTCGGGCTACGTCGTGGAGGACGCCGACCTGTACGGACCGCTGGCGACCCGCGTCGTGCTGCACGGCTACTCCGACCAGGTGACGGAGCAGGCGGAGGAGTTCTATCTGGTGCGTGTGCCTCACCCGTACGACGTGGACGTCTCCGGTCACACCGCGTTCGAGCGGGAGTCGGTACAGGGGCACGCGTGGCGTGCGGTGGACGAGGCGTCGGCGGACCCGGTCTGGCCGGTCGCTCTGGCGGACCTGCTCGCTCTGGCCGAGCATCCCGAGCACTGGCCGGTCGACCTTGGTCGAGTCGAGGAGAGCCCGCTTCCGCTGGCGTTCGGTCACCGCTAGTGGGGCGTTACCTTGATTCGTTTGCGGTTGGCGTGGTCCTGGTGCGTGCATCGCAAGGCGCCGGAGCGGAGGCGTACCGGGTCGTCTGGTGAGCTTCGGCAACGCCGCGAGGTGCGTGCCAGGGGCGCGCCGAGCGTCAATGGATTTCGGACACGCGAGACTAGGCGGTCACGTCAGGGCGAGCTGCGACGACTGCAGAGCAGCCGGTGCGCTGGCGTCGACCGGGAGGCCGGCCGGGATCGACGGTGTGGTGTCGAGCGGCACCGCGATAATGGGGGGTGGCGTCGTCGGCACGGTGGTGGTGTCGGTCGGCGTGGGGGCCGTGG
>JAYUEA010000317.1:0-1565 GCA_043739465.1 Propionibacteriaceae bacterium | reverse complement strand
TGCACGATGACGGTGAGATCGTCGTGGTCGAGATCGCCAAACCCCCTGTCGCAGCCGTCGGACCAGGAGCCTGGGTCGCTGTCGGCATCGTCATCCTGTTCTTGATGGGCTTCGCCGGGCAGGGCTGGTGGCTGATGCTGCTGCTGGGTCTCGGACTGTCCGGCTTCGGCCTCTACCACATACACGACCTGTACATGGATCGCTTTGTCGTCACCAACCTCCGCGTCTTCCGGGTCCACGGCACCTTCCAGCGCCACGTGGCGACGGTGCCGCTCATGCGAATCCTCGACATCACGGTGCACCAGCCGTTCCTCGGCACGCTGTTCAACTACGGGCACCTCGTGTTCGAGTCGGCGGCCCAGGACCAAGGGCTGCGCGACATCAAGTTCGTCGACGACCCGTTCACGATCGAGCACACGATCGAGCAGGTCATCCAGCGATCCGGCGTACGCCCGGTTGCGGTGCGCCACGCGACCGTCGTCGAGGACGACGGCACCTGAGTTGGCTGGCCCAGGGCCCGATTACCGGTTGTGGGTCATGTGACGACCGGGCGCTCGACCGTCACGACCGATACGAGGCCATCCAGACCGACGTACTCCGACGGGTTCGTCGTGTAGAGCGGGAGACCCTGGGATGCTGCTACTGCCGCGATCATGAGGTCGGCGGTGCGGCGACGGGGCGTTCTTCCGGTGACAGCAACTGCGGCGGAGATGCGTCCGAACATGCGCGCCGCCTCGGCATCGAAGGGGAGCGGGTCGAACTCGTTCTCGGCACGTTGCACGACGTCGGCTCCGCGCGCTCTCTCGGCCCGAGCGTCGGCGTCGTCCCCGGTGGTTACCGCGCCGAGGGCTGGAGATCCGACCTTTTCATCGGCCGATTCCGTCACTTTGCCAGCACTCGGTGAGGGCGACCGGGGGACGACTACTGCGCGGAGGGCTGAGGCTGTGGATAACTCAAGCGGGCTGCAGGAGGAAGAAGGCAGGCTTGTCCCGTGTACGAGATCCCCGATGAGCTCACGAGCGGCCCGTTCACCCTCGCGCGTGCGGCGGAGTTCGGCCTGACGGAGCGGGTGGTCCGTGGACCGCGCTTCAGGGCACCGTGGCCCGGTGTGCGCGTCCTGCGCGAGACACCCGACACCATGCTGGAACGATGCCGGGCGGCAGCGCTGGTTTTGCCCGACACTGCGGTGTTCTCGCACGGTACAGCGCTGTACCTGGGTGATTGGCTGACTCCGCATCCGAAGACGACTCGGCCTGCCTATGCGCGCAGGGAGCCAGAGGTGGGCACCGCGGTGCACATCTCCGTCCCGGTAGACACCGTACGTCCCGGTGGGCGAGGTCTCGTCGCGCATCGGTGGGACCCCATCCCGGGTGACGTGATCGATCTGGATGGGCTGACGGTCTCGTCGGGTCGGCGGACCTGGTGCGACCTCGGAGCGAGTGGCGCTTCTCGAATGGACCTCGTCATGCTGGCGGATGCCCTGCGCCGCCACGGCGACCCCGGGGGACGGCTGTTGGCGGAGCGACTCGCGACCTGGCGCCAGCGGCGGGGATGTCGCTCACTGC
>JAYUEA010000316.1:0-1566 GCA_043739465.1 Propionibacteriaceae bacterium | reverse complement strand
GCTCGAGGGCGGTGACGAACCAGTCGGAGACGAAGGCGGCGCCGACCGAGGCGACGGCCAGCAGTCCCACGGCGAGCCACAGTGGCCAGCGGGGAGCTTCGGCCTTGAAGGCTGGCTCCGTGGTCGTACGCCGCAGGCTGCCGGGCAGCGTCACCGCGAACAGGAGCAGCAGGATCACGGAGACGAAGATCGACAGAGCGCCTTCGTGCGACTCGGCGGGTGTGTGGATATGGGCGGCGAGCGACGGCACGACCATCGCGCCGACCGACAGCACCATGAGGACGGCGGTCTCGCGGGCCCGCTTCGAGTCGAGCTTCTGCGGGCCGTGCTTGATGCCGCCGACGATGAACGCCATGCCCATGACGAGCAGCAGGTTGGCGAGGATCGAGCCGATGAGAGCGGACTGTACGACGGTGACCAGGCCGGCTCTGAGCGCGAACAGGGCGATGAAGAGCTCGGGCAGGTTGCCGAGGGCGGACTGGAGAGCGCCCGTGGCTCCGGGGCCGAACCGGTCGCCGAGCTGCTCGACCGACCGGCCCACCAGCGAGGCGAGCACGGTCACCGCACCAGCCGCGGCGAGGAACGGGACCACAGCGCCGGACGGGATCGCGTGGGTGATGCCGGCGGCAGCCGTCAGCGCGATCGCAAGACCCAGGACGACGAGGTCCGAGCGGGCGAAGATGCCCGCGTGCAGGCGCTGCTCTGGTGCGTTCGTCATGCGCGAATCCTGGCATGGCGTACAGGTCAGCGCCGCGAACAACTCGTACAGCCCTGGTCGATGTCGTACCTCGCTGCCAGACTGGCGGGCATGCAACTGCCTATCCCGTGGCCCGTGTCGCCGATGCTCGCGAAGGCCGTCGTGGGCGTGCCGGAGCCGGACGGCAAGGGCGGGCCGTACGTGTACGAGCCGAAGTGGGACGGATTCCGCTGCATCGTCGCGCGCGACGGCGACGAGGTCGAACTGGGCAGCAGGGGCGAGAAGCCGCTGACGCGGTACTTCCCCGAGGTCGTCGAGGCTGTACGGAGGTTGCTGCCGAAGCGGATCGTGATCGACGCTGAGCTCGTTGTACGTGCTGGTGACCGGGGGTCGCAGAAGCTCGACTGGGAGGCGCTCGCGCAGCGGATCCACCCGGCTGAGTCGCGCATCAAGCGACTGTCTGTCGAGACGCCGGCCGAGATCGTGGCGTTCGACCTGCTGGCGTTGGGTGACGAGTCGTTGCTGGAGGTGCCGTTCCGTGACCGCCGGGCGCGTCTGGAGACGGCGTTGTCGCACCTGGCCGCGGGCGATCCCGTACACCTCACGCGCATCACCGACGAGATCGCCGTGGCGCGTGAGTGGTTCGAGACGTTCGAGGGCGCTGGCCTCGACGGGGTGGTGGCGAAGCCGTTGGTCGCGGTCTACCAGCAGGGCAAGCGCGCGATGCTGAAGATCAAGCACCATCGCAGCGCCGACGTGGTCGTGTACGGGTATCGGGTCCACAAGTCCGGCGAGGGCGTCGGGTCGTTGCTCGTGGGCGTGTACGGGGAGGCGCCCGAGGGCTGGCGAGGCCTCGACCCGGATGCGCC
>JAYUEA010000315.1:0-4872 GCA_043739465.1 Propionibacteriaceae bacterium | reverse complement strand
CCGAGACGGACACTGCGGCCGATGAGTTCGCCATGTACGCATTGAACTCCTGCCAGTACGCGAGGCAACGTTCCTGGGTACGCGCCACGCCCCACAATCCCGCCGACTGGTCCGTCTGACCTGGCCCGGGTGGGTCTCGTACCTGCGGGGACGTCCCCGTTCAGGGGGACGCCACGGCCTGCGGGGTGATCGCGCCCGTGACGACCAAGGTCACTAGCCGCCCGCTGAGGTAGCCCTTCTGGAACGTCGCGGTGCCGGCGGCGGCGATCGGGCCGTCGGGATCGGTACGGGGTCGCCGTGAGTCAGTGGTCAGCGTGAGTGAGATGTCCGAGTCGGCTCCGGGGAGCACGTCGATGCGGAAGAGGAGCCCGAGGGTCAGATGGAGGTTCCCCGCGACGTACGTCCCGCGCCCCGTCCCGGGCAGCAGGGAGAACACGCAGGTCACAGAGCCCAGCCGCGCGGGCTCCACCTGCACCGACGTCACGGTGATGCCGCCACGCGCGTCGACCAGCAGGTCAGCGCGGACCGGGCGGGAGTAGGGCCCGAAGAGGTCGGGTCGGCTCGTCGTCAGCGTGGCAACGCCGACGAACGTCGACGGCTCCGTCCCGACGGTGGACTCGGCACGTCCGACGAGCCGGCCGAGTCGATGCGTGGCGACTGTCCCCAGGTTGGTCATAGGTCCCTGCTCTCGTCGTTGGCTCTCGAGAGCGGTGGCTCTCGTCATGCTCAGAGTCTGATCGGACCCCGGTGATACGTCGCGCGGGCTTCCGGTGATACGTCGCGCGGGCTGTCTGTCGCCCACACGCCGCGATCCAGCCCCGTCCACGGACCCACCCAGCCTTTACCCGCGGGACACCCTTAGGCTTGGCGGTGTCTCGCGCCGGCGCGGGCCACATACGACTCGCGAGGGGACCCATGCAGCACAGGTTCGTCATCATCGGCTACGGCACGATGGGCATCACGCACATCAAGAAGCTGACCGCTCTCGGCGCGGAGATCGCCGGTGTCGTCGACATCGATCCGCGTGCTCGCGAGGAGGCGGCCCAGGCTGGGCTGCACGTCTACGCCGACCTCGCCGAAGGCCTCGCCGACCCGGCCGCCGACGCCATCTTCATCTGTACGCCCAACGAGGTGCACAAGTCGCTCGCCCTTGCGGGCCTGGCCGCCGGCAAGAACGTCATCACCGAGAAGCCGGCCATGCTCGACTCCGCCGAGATCAAGGACGTCATGGCCGCAGACGCCGACTCCGCGAGCACCGTGATCGTCCACCAGAACCGGCGCTGGGACGAGGACTACCTCGTCATGAAGCACATCTATGACGAGAAGCTGATCGGCGACGTGACGTACATCGAGTCCCGCATCGACGGCTCCCGCGGCATCCCCGGCGACTGGCGGCGCGACCCCACCCGTGGCGGCGGCATGATCCTCGACTGGGGCGTCCACCTCGTCGACCGGATGCTGCTCATGGTCCCGTCGCCGATCTGCTCGGTCTACGCGCGCCTGAGCTACACGATGGGCCTGCCTGTCGAGGACGGCTTCACGATCTACATCACGTTCGCCAACGGCGTCGAGGCCCTCGTGGCCTGCACCACCGACAACTACGCCCCCGGCCCGAAGTTCTACATCAAGGGCACCCGCGGCACGGCGACGGTCGACGACTGGGCGATGAACGGCAAGGTGGTACGGCGCGTGGACGATCACGAGCCGGACGCCGTCCCGGTCCTCGCCGGCCAGGGCATGACCAAGACCATGGCCCCGCGTCTCGTGGACTACTCGAAGCTGGTCAAGATCCAGGACAACGTCGAGGTGCTCCCGTTGCCCCGGGTGGAGACCGACGTCAACGACTTCTACCGCAACGCGTTCGCCGTGTTCGAGGGAGCCGCGTCCACGATCGTGACGACCGAGTCCGTGCTGCGCTGCATGCGCGTCCTCGACGCCGCCCGGAAGTCCCACGAGACCCACAGCGTCATCGACTTCACGGGCACGGACACGTACCTGGACCACTGACCACAGTCGTTCCTTGAGCTTGTCGAAGGGTTGGGGTGGACCCTTCGACACGGCGGCTTCGCGGCCCTGCTCAGGGGACGGACGGTCGCGGCGTCGACCGCACAGGGCTTTTCCTCGACCGCGCAGGTGTACAGACACCTGTGCGGTCGAGGTGTGTCAGGAGGTCAGTCGGCGGTCTCCGAGTCGGAGGCGCCGTTGAAGTACACGGGCCTGCCTGTACGGCCCGACACGTACATCGCATCCAGGATCTCGGTGACGACCGCCGCCTGCTCGCCGGTGACCAGCGGGTCGGTGTCGTTGATGATCGCCTCGAGCCAGCTGCCGGCCTCGTCGGCGGACGACGCATCCATCGCACTGCGCTGCGGCTTGCCGGGGCTGAAGATCGCAGCGCCCACCTCGGGAGCTGTCTTCACGAGCTGGCCGCCCTGCACGTTGTTCAGTGTCACCTTGAGGTCCTGCCTGCCGGCGATCTGCATGGTGTCGGCACCGCCCTCGGTGCCGCACAACGTCACGCACGCCTCACGCGAGTCGGCCACGTTGAGCGCCCACGACGACTCGACGAACAGCGAGGCGCCGTTGGTGAACCGTACGAAGCCGAACGCGGAGTCCTCGACCGTGTACGACGCGGGGTCCCACGGGCCCATCATGTTGCCCGCCGGCCTGTCGCCCAGCTTGTGGTTGACGACGCCGGTCACCGAGGCCAGCTCGTAGTTGTCCATGAACCACAGCGCCAGGTCGATCGCGTGACCGCCGAGGTCGATGAGCGGGCCGCCGCCCTGCTTCTCCTTGTCGGTGAAGACGCCCCACGTGGGCACGCCACGGCGACGTACAGCGTGCGCCTTGCCCGCGTAGATCTCGCCCAGCCGGCCCTCGTCGATGACGGCCTTGAGGAACTGGTTCTCCGAGCGGAAACGGTTCTGGAACCCGACCGACAGCTTCTTCCCGGTGCGCTTGGCCGTCTCGACCATCGTGCGGGCGTCCGCGCCTGTGATCGCCATCGGCTTCTCGCACAGCACGTGCTTGCCGGCCTCGAGCGCCGCGCAGGTGATCTCGCAGTGGCTGACGTTCCACGTGCAGACGTGGATGACGTCGATCGTCGGGTCCGCGAGGAGCACTCGATAGTCCGTGGTCGTGTACGCGTCCGCCGACCCGTACTGCGCCTTCGCCTTCTCCGCCTTGTCGATCTCGAAGTC
The DNA here is from genome assembly GCA_043739465.1 of Propionibacteriaceae bacterium. Lineage (GTDB taxonomy): Bacteria > Actinomycetota > Actinomycetes > Propionibacteriales > Propionibacteriaceae > Fen-668. Next base: position 1,672 of record JAYUEA010000315.1, on the reverse strand, counting down.
GCAGAAGCCGACGACCTCGGCCTTGTCGAGGTGGTGAGCGAGGCCGGGCAGGTGCTTGCCCGTGCCGATGAAGCCGAGGCCGACGATGCCGATGCGCAGCTTTGTCACTGGTGTGTTTCCCCTAGGTAGATGTGTGTGTCAGACGTTGCCGATGAGCGGCCGCAGCGTGGTGTAGGCGATGCGGAGGCCCTCGACGATCTTCTCGGGGGTGCCGCCCCACATCGGGTCCTCGTGCTCGACGGACACGGTGCCGGTGAACCCGACCTCGTACAGGCGGTCGACGATCTTCGCCCAGTCGACCTCGCCACGGCCCGGGACGCGGTAGCGCCACCAGCCCATGTCCCAGGGCCGGTCGCCCTTGGCCACGCGCCCGTACATGCCGTACTGGTTGCGCTTCTCCGGGAAGATCTCGAGGTCCTTGGCCTGCACGTGCACGATGTACGGCGCGAACGGGCGAATGGTCTCGATCGGGTCGATCCCGATCCATGTGAGGTGGGACGGGTCCCAGTTCAGGTACATGCCCAGCGTGGTCGTCATCCACTCCCAGAGCTCGGGGGAGTACGCGATGTTGCCGGGGTAGCCGTCGGGGTGCCAGCCCTCCATGACGCAGTTCTCGACGACGATCTTCACGCCGCGCTCGCCTGCGTAGTCGACGAGCTCGGGGAAGATCCGCTCCGCCTCGACCATGTTCTGCGGCACCGACAACGCGTTGTCGCGGCCCAGGAACGTGCCGACGTACGGCACCCCGAGAGACTGCGCTGCGTCGATGACCGACTTCACGTGGCTACGGATCTCCTCGCGGCGTGACAGGTCGCCGATGAGGTTGTTCTCGTAGTACGCCAACGACGAGATCTCGAGACCGGTGCGCTCCAGCAGGGCCCTGGTCGCGTCGACGTCGGCACCGGTCCAGGTGGCGACCGGCAGGTGCGAGGACTGGAAGGGGCGACCCTGGATCACCGGCCAGCAGGCGACCTCGAGGCACTGGTAGCCCTGGCCCGATGCGTACTCCGCGATCTTGTCCAGCGACCACATCGGCAGGCATGCCGTGAACATTCCGAGCTTCATGTTTCCCCTTCGCACGTGACTGCGGCGCCGGGGTTGCCCCCAGCGCCGCAGCCAATGGTGCCAGTCAGAGTCAGCCCGCGTGAAGCGGGGTCCAGTCTGCCGGGATCGGGTCGACCTCGGGAGCCTTGGACTGGATCATCACGGTCTCGCCGGACTCGATCGCCTTCTCGACGCCGAGCATGATCTCGAGCACGTGGTAGGCCAGATCTGCGTGCGCGCGGGGGCGGATGCCGGCCTTGATCGAGCGGACCATGTCCACCAGACCGATGCCGCGGCCCATGCCCGCTTCCTCGACCTCGAGCTCCTCGACGACCTTGCCGTCCTTGTGCGTGACGACTGTGCCGAAGTGGAAGTTTGGGTCCGCGGCGACGATGACGCCCTCGGTGCCCTGGAACTCGAGCATGCCGTGGCGGTTCAGGCCGGAGTCGAACGACAGGAGCACCAGCGAGGTCGCGCCGGACGAGTGCCGCAGGAGCACGCGCGCCGTCGTCGGGACCTCGACCTCGAACTCCGTACCCGCCTTCGGGCCCTTCATGACCGTACGGACCTCGCGTGCCTTGCCGCCGCCGGCCGTGACGCTGGTGACGTCACCAAGGCCGAGGACGAG
>JAYUEA010000314.1:0-1567 GCA_043739465.1 Propionibacteriaceae bacterium | reverse complement strand
GGCCGACACCAGCGCGGTCAGGAGACCCTGTCGCACTGTCAGCCCCGACACCGGGTCGACGAGGTCGCCGTCGACGACTTCCGCGGGGTGTTCCGGTGCCAGCCACGGCGGGGCCAGCGACAGCAGCGTGATCGCCTTTCGCGCGGACACAAGGCCCGTCGTCCAACGTTGCACGCAATCGAAGAAGGTCTGGATCGGCCACAGCAGGAACACCGCGTAGCCGAAGAAGCTCACGAGCTGACCGATCGTCAGCCGCCCGGCGGCCATCTCGTGGACCCCCTGCCAGGTGAGCACGACCAGCATCAGCCCCGCGAGGAGCACCGACAACGCCTGTACGCCGGCCTGCCAGGTGCCGGTCGCGACGCCAGCCCTCCGGGTCAGCTGGGACTGGGCCGCGTATGAGTTGCCGAACGTGTCCTCGCCGCCGATGCCGCGCAGGATCCGCAGCCCGGCGACGATGTCGGTCACGCGGCTGGTCAGGTCGCTGGACCGCTTCCGCTCGACCTCTTGCGCGTGGTGGAGGGGCCGCAACAGCAGGGTGCTCGAGACGACCATGAGCGGCGCCGCGATGACTACGATGATGCCCAGCTTCGGCGAGGTAGAGATCATGACGACGACCAGTAGGACGAACGCGCCAAGCGCCGCGATCGTGCGCTGGGTCACTTCCAGCACGGCCCCGAACACGTCCGAGTCGCCGGAGCTGACGCTCAGCACCTCGCCGGTCGGAGTTCGTCGAGGTAGCACGTGACCGAGCTCAGCCACCTTGGCGACGACGAGCTCCATCGTCCCGTACAGCGTCACGAGCCACGCCCGCACCACGTACGTGTGCCAGACGATCCCCATCGCGGTGCCGAAGCTGATCGCGACGAACAGTGCCAGGCACCACAGCACCGTGGCCCGCACGTCGCCGGCGAGGATGCCGCCGTCGATGGCGCGCCCGACCGCGTACGGGGCCAGCGCTGGGGGCAGGAACCAGCCCAGCCCGCAGAGCGAGCCCACCGTCATCAGCCCTGGCTGGGCGCGCATCAGCCACACGATGAACCGCGCCGGGGACCTGGTGTCGACGGGCGGAAGATCTGTACGAGCACGCAGCCTGGGAGGAAAGTCGATCATGACTCCCGCCACACTATGCGGCGCCTGTGACACAGACCAACGGGGTTTCCGTCGGCCAGGTGCCGCCGTCTACAGCGCCTGCAGAAAACCCAGCAATGCGTCGTTGAACGACTTCGGCTGCTCGATGTTGGCGGCGTGGCCGTCGTCGGCGAGCACGATCGAGGTGCCCACGGGGGAAAGCTCCGCGCACACAGCCGCGTGACTCGCGGGCCAGAACTCCGGCGAGTCGCCGGCGACGAAGATTACGGGCAGGTCCGCGGGCACGGCGCCCACTCGGCGTCGTCGTGCGCGTACTCCTCGAGCACCTCGGCGTCGGTGAGGACGGCACCGGACGGGAGAACGGCCCGCAGGGCGTCAGCGATACGAGAGTTCATGGTGGGTCGAACGCTATGCCGCGGCCGCTCCCCTCACGCAGGGTTCCCATGACGCCGGACGCCCCGTTCGTACAGGTCAC
>JAYUEA010000313.1:0-1572 GCA_043739465.1 Propionibacteriaceae bacterium | reverse complement strand
TCCCGGTGATGCTGTACGACATCCCGCACCGTGCCGGCGTACCGATCGAGACCGAGACGCTGATCACGGTCGCAGAGCATCCGCACATCGTCGCGGTCAAGGACGCCAAGGGCCTTCCTGCGCAGTCCGCTGTGGTGATGGCACGCACGAACCTGGCGTACTACGCCGGTGACGACGCGATGCTGCTGCCGCTGATGGCCGTTGGTGGCTCGGGAGTCGTGGGCACCTCCACGCACTTCACGGGCGCCCGCACGAAGGCCGTCATCGAGGCCTGGCTTGTCGGCGACACGGCGACGGCGCTGTCGCTCTACCGGGAGCTGCTGCCCGTCTACCAGGGCGTCTTCGCGACGCAGGGCGTCATGCTCGTCAAGGCCGCTCTCAACGCTCGTGGCCGTACAGTCGGGCCGGTACGTGCGCCGCTGCTCGACGCGTCAGAGGCTCAGACGAAGACGTTCGTAGCCCTGCTGGACGCGCTCGGCGTCTAGTGTCGCGTGGCCGAAATCCTGTGACGCTCGGCGCGCCCCGGGCACGCCCCTCGCGGCGTTGCCGAAGCTCGTCGTACGACCCGGTACGCCTGCGCTCCGGCGCCTTGCGATGCACGCACCCGGACCACGCTGACCGTGAACAGATCTCGGCCACGCGACCCTAGCTCGCCGACCCTGCACCCTGACAACAGGGTTGCCGGGTATCCTCGTGCCCGTGAACCTGGGCCCAACAGAGATCATCATGCTCGTGCTCCTCGGGGTGCTGATGTTCGGCCCCGAGAAGCTCCCGCCCATCGCGCGCAAGGTCGGCCGAGTCTACAAATACCTGAGCGGCATCGCGAACGACGCCAAGGACCAGCTGGGCAAGGAGCTCGGCCCGGGGTTCCAGGACCTCTCGCTGGCCGACCTAAACCCGAGGACCTTCATCGCCAAGCACCTGTTGGACTCCGACGAGGTGACCTCTGTGCGAGACGCACTCAGCAACACCAAGAAGGCGATCACGGATACGGGCGCCGAGCTCGCGCTGGCGTCGACCTCGATGGCAGGCGCCGGAGCGGAGCTGCTCGGAGCCCTGCAAGGGTCCGACGGGCCATTGCCGCAGCCCGGCGTCCCCTTCGACCTCGAAGCGACGTAGGACTCAACCGACCGGGTTCAGTCCCAGCGATACGCCGACCAGCGTGCGCCGGGACTCGGCGAGCCGGTTGGCGAGTCCCACGATGGCTGCCGAGCTGGGCCGGGTCGGGTCGACGAGGACCAAAGGCGTCCCCGCGTCTCCCGCAGCCCGGAAGTCGGGCTCCAGGGGGATCTCGGCCAGCAACGGCACCTCGTACCCCAGTCGTTCGGTCAGGGTGGACGCGACCCGCTGGCCGCCCCCGGATCCGAAGACGTCGACCCGGTGGGGCTTGTCGCAGTGCGGGCAGGTCGTGTCGAGGTAGGCCATGTTCTCGACCACGCCGATGACCTTCTGCTTCATGATGCTCGCCATCGTGCCCGCACGCTCGGCGACCTCGGTCGCGGCCTGCTGGGGCGTGGTGACGACGATCACCTCGGCGGTGGGGAGCTTCTGGCCGAGGCTGATGGCGATGTC
>JAYUEA010000312.1:0-1590 GCA_043739465.1 Propionibacteriaceae bacterium | reverse complement strand
GCGGCACACGGGCCGGACGAGCGCGTACTTGAAGAACGTGTACAGCAAAGCCAGGACCCTTTCGACTCTCGCGAGGCACTGTAGCGGGCCGGACCTCGACGCGCGTTCCCGCACTGGTGGCCTGTCGTTGACGTTCACGGACGATCGGCTCGCCCCGGACACGCACCGCGCGGCGTTGCCGGAGCTCGCCATACGACCCGGTATGCCTGCGCTCCGGAGCCTGCGATGCACGGACCCGGGCCACGCCGACCGCAAGGGAGCTTCAACGGCACGCCACTAGCATGAAGGACGTGACCACATCAGGGCTGTTGCCGGGGGCGGAGCCCTTCTCCGGCGGTACGGGGAACATCGGCGTCCTTCTCGTCCACGGGTTCACGGGCAGCCCGCGATCGCTGCGGCCCTGGGCCGAGGACCTCGTCGCGCGGGGCTACCGGGTGGAGCTGCCGCTGCTCCCGGGCCACGGGACCCGATGGGAGGACATGGAGCGCACGGACTGGACCGACTGGTACGGAGCCGCCGAGGCCGCGTTCGACGCGCTGGCGGCCGAGGTCGACGCCGTCGCCGTGTGCGCCCTGTCCATGGGCGGCTCTCTCGCCCTGGAGCTCGCGGCGAACAGACCGGTCGCCGCACTCGTCCTCGTGAACCCGTCCGTGGGCACCAAGGACAAGCGCTTCCTGGTCCTGCCCCTGCTGTCCAGGGTGATCCGGTCGATCCCGGCGATCGGCAACGACATAGCGACTCCGGGGGTCGAAGAGGGCGCGTACTCCCGTACCCCCCTCAAGGGCGTCGTCGCGCTCACGCGCCTGTGGCGCACGGTCCGCGCCCACCTCGCCGACGTCACAGCGCCGGTGCTGCTGTTCCGGTCACGTACGGACCACGTGGTCGACCCGTCCTCCGCGGCGATCATCCTGCGCGACGTGGGCTCCAAAGAGGTCCAGGAGGTCATGCTGACAAGGAGCTACCACGTGGCGACGCTCGACTACGACGCTCCCGTGATCTTCGAAGGGTGCGCGGACTTCCTCGCGGCCCACCTGCCATGACCGGCGACGTCGACGACGAGTTCCGCGACATCGTCGCCTCCATGCTCGCCGACCTCGACGACGTGACCAGTGACGAGTCCGACCCCACGGCCATCGACGAGCCGGAGCCGTCCCCTGGACCGGCCCTGGTCAGGTACGAGCTAACGACCCCGCGCTCCTGGACTCCCCCGCCGGAGGACGACACGTTCGTCCCGCCGCCGCGCCTGCCACCTGCGAGCGCGCCTTCGCCCGTCGCCCTGGTGGGCCTCGGCGCGATCATCGCGGGCGTCGTGATCCTCGGCGGCGTGATGATCGGTCAGATCTCGAGCTCGTGGGGAACCACCGTGGGCTTCCTGGCGGTCTGCGCAGGAGTCGTCGTGCTGTTCACCCGACTGCCGAAGCGCGGTCCTGGGTCCGACAACGGCGCCCGTCTCTAGGACGAGCGACCCCGTACTACTCGGCGAGGAACCCATCGCGCAGGCGTCGGCGGAGGGTCGCGCGGACCCTGGTCTTGCGCCACGGCCAGAACACCGAGACCAGGCCGGGCGGCTCCGAGATGGCGTGCCGCGCC
>JAYUEA010000311.1:0-1591 GCA_043739465.1 Propionibacteriaceae bacterium | reverse complement strand
TCCGGGCCGGCCCGATGCCGTCCGCAAGGTCCCGCTCGGTTGTGGGGCAGAAGCACACCGTCGTGCCGGTGCGGCCCAAGGTCGCGATGTCCTCGTCGGTGAGGTGCGTCGCGTGAACCGCGGACGTCAGGGGGCCCAGGACCCCCTCGACGTCCAGCAGCGCAGTGGGCGTCAGACCGTAGAACCCTTGGCAGGCCTGGTTCTCGGCTGGTTGCTCGGAGAGATGGACGTGCAGTGGCCGACCTGTGGCAGCCGCGGCGACAACACCGAGCTGATCCCGGGGCACGGCGCGCACGGAGTGGACGGCAGCACCGACGCGCATCCCGGCGGACTCCTTGAGGCCCGCAAGGCGCTGCGCCCAACGGTCGGCGTCGCCGTCGCCGAAGCGCTGTTGCATCGCGTCCAGAGGGCGGTGCCCGGTGTCGCTCAGCCCCCCGACGACGTAGCAGGTGTCGAGCAAGGTCAGCCGGATCCCCGCGTCGGCCGCAGCCTGACGCAGGGCCTCACCCATGGCATTGGGATCGTCATAGGACGCCCCGCCGGGAGCATGGTGTAGGTAGTGGAACTCCCCGACAGCAGTGATCCCGGCCAGCGCCATCTCGGCGTACGTCGCGGTGGCCAGCGCGAGGTAGGAGTCCGGATCCAGTTGCGCCGCCACGGCATACATCCGTTCGCGCCAGGTCCAGAAGGTGCCGCCGCCATCGTGGGTCCGCCCACGCAGGGCGCGGTGAAAGGCGTGGCTGTGGGCGTTCGCGAACCCGGGCAGGACCACCCCGGGCAGGGCCTGGGCGCCGCCGGGCACAGTGTCCGGGGTGACCGCGGTGAACCGGCCGTCGGTGACCTCGAAGGTCACGTCCTGCGCGACACCCGAAGGGAGCAGGGCGTATGCCGCGTGCCACCGCTCCCGCCGCTCATCACGTCCGGACACCGCTCCGGCACCGTTTTCGGCCCGCAGCGGGCTCGAAACGGTGTCGCGGGGGTGTTCGGTCGAAGAAGCTGGGGCGGCCGGGGTCATCGGGCCAGCTCCTCGGTGACCCGGGTCAGGGCTTCGACGCCTCGGTGGCAGTCCTCGCGTTCGGCGAACTCGACCGGTGAGTGCGAGATCCCGGTGGGGTTGCGGACGAACAACATCGCGGTCGAAACTCCCGCAGCGGCAAGGATTCCAGCATCGTGACCAGCCCCGGTCTCCAGGATCGGCGCATCGTCGAGCAAGCGCGAGAGCCGCTGCGCCAAGGGCACGTCGAAGGCGGTCTCGGGGGTCCAGGACTCCTCGACGGCGGTGCTGCCCGACTGACGTTCCACCGCCTCGACGACGGCCCGGACTCCAGATTCGCCGAGGCCTCGGGCGTCCAGCCAGGCGGTGACCCGCGATGGGATCGCGTTGACACCATTGGGTTCCACGCGCACCTTGCCCACTGTGGCAACGCATCCGTGCGCACTGGCGGCCGCGCGGGCTGCCAGCACGGTTGCCGCCAGGGCAAGCATCGGGTCTCGGCGGTCCTCCAGCCGGGTGGTGCCTGCGTGGTTGGCCTCGCCGTCCAGGTCGACACGCCAGCGCCCGTGGGACCAGATGGCAGAACCGACGGCAACG
>JAYUEA010000310.1:0-1591 GCA_043739465.1 Propionibacteriaceae bacterium | reverse complement strand
GATCAGCGTCGCGAAACAGCCCAGCGCGCGCTCTCCCACACTGCGAGTGGGGATGGTGTACGGCCTCGTCGGGAGTCGCCACACGCCGGGCCTGCCAGAACTCGTCGGGGGCGTCACGCCCGGAGGCTGGTGGGGTTGAGAACACCTCCGGTCGTCTGTGAGAGGCATCTCAGCGCCGATAGCGGTCAGAGGTGCGGCAGCACCAGCGCGCTGTAGCCCGCGCCCATACGGGCGATGGTCTCGGCGGCAGGCAGTGCCCAGATGTCCTCGTTGAAGATCTCTACCTCGATGTCGCCGGTGTAGCTGGCGTCCGCGACCCATTGAGTGATCGTCGGGAAGTCGATGAAGCCCTCCCCCGGGAAGCCGCGCGAGTGGAGCGTGTTCGCAGCCAGAGGGAGGGTCCAGTCGCAGATCTGGTACGACGAGATGCGGCCCTCGCGACCCGCTCGCGCGATGCTCGCCTGGAGGTCCGGGTCCCACCAGACGTGGTAGGTGTCGACGACGACGCCGACCGCATCGGCTGGATGGTCGGCGGCCATGTCGAGCGACTGCCCGATCGTGGTGAGGACTCCGCGATCGGCCGTGAACAACGGGTTCATCGGCTCGAGTGCGAGGCGTACTCCCTTGTCACGGGCGTACGGGACGAGCTCGCCGATCCGGTCGGCAACGCGCTGGCGGGCGGCGACCAGGCTTTTGTCAGTGTCGTCTGCTGGAGTGTGGGACATGCCCATCAGGCCGTACGCAGCCGGCAGCCCGCCGACCACCATGACGAGCTCGTGCGTGCCCAGCGTTGCCGCCTCGTCGATGGCGAGCCGGTTGTCGGCCAGGGCCTGTTCGGCCACGTCCCCGTCGCGCGCGGTGATGAACCCGCCGCGGCACAGGGACGACACTCGCAGACCGGCGTCGGCGATGATCGTCGCCGCGGTCGCGGCACCGACCTCCTGTACGCGGTCGCGCCAGGGCCCGATCGCACCGAGGCCTGCTACCTGTGCGGCCGCCACGCACTCAGCCAGCGTGTACGGCTTGCAGGTCGCGGTGTTCAGACTCAGCCGGGACCATTCGGTCACAGCACGATCTCCGGCACGTCCAGGCGACGCCCTTCGCACGACGACTTCAGCCCGAGCTCCGCCAGCTGCACGCCGCGAGCCCCCGACAACAGGTCGTACCGGTGCGTGCGGCCAGCCGCCACGTCGCGGATGAACTCCTCCCACTGCAGCTTGAAGCCGTTCTCCATGTCGGTCTCGGTCGCGTCGTCCCACTGCGAGGTGTAGTCGTTGGGGTCGGGCAGGTCCGGGTTCCACGCGGGGGTCGGGGTGTTCTTGCGCGCCTGCGTGACGCAGCTGCGGAGACCGGCCACGGCCGAGCCGAGCGTGCCGTCGATCTGGAACTCGACGAGCTCGCCGCGGTGCACGCGCACATCCCAGCTCGAGTTGAGCTGCACGACGACGGGATCGCCCGCCGGCGAGGTGACCTGGAAGATGCCGTACGCGGCGTCGTCCGCTGTCGCCTTGTACGTCCGGCCCGCCTCGTCGACACGCTCGCCGATGTGGGTCTCGGTCTGCGTGTACACGGTGCTGATCGTTCCGAGGAG
>JAYUEA010000309.1:0-1595 GCA_043739465.1 Propionibacteriaceae bacterium | reverse complement strand
GCGCGACGGTCACCAGTGGTCGTGTACGTGCCCGCGGATCCGCTCGTCGTAGATGGCCTCGATCGCCGACAGGGTAGCGGCGTCGAGCGGGGCTACTTCGGCAGCTTCGGCGTTGGCGCGGGCCTGCGTTCCGTTGCGTGCCCCGGGGATGACCACGCTGACTCCTGGCTGGTCGGCGATCCAGCGCAGCGCGAGCTGTGCGGTCGTCACTCCGGCAGGCGCCAGGGCGCCGACCTCGCGGGCAGCGGCGACACCCACCGCGAAGGGCACCCCGGAAAAGGTTTCGCCGACGTCGAAGGACTCGCCGGAGCGGTTGTACGTACGGTGGTCGTCCGCGGCGAACGTGGTCGACTCGTCGTACGTGCCGGTGAGCATGCCGCTGGCCAACGGCACCCGGGCGATGATCCCCACGCCCGCCGCTGCTGCTGCCGGCAGGACCTGCTCGAGCGGCTTGCGGCGGAAGGCGTTGAGGATGATCTGCACGCTCGCGACGTGCGGCCGGGCGATGGCCGTCAGGGCCTCGTCGCAGGTCTCGACCGAGACCCCGTACGCCTTCATCCGGCCCTCCTCGACCATCGCGTCCAGCGTGTCGAACACGGCGTCGCTCGAGTAGACGGGCGTGGGCGGGCAGTGGAGCTGTACGAGGTCGAGCGTGTCCACGCCGAGGTTCAGGCGGCTGCGGTCGTTCCAGGCGCGCAGGGCGTCACCGGTGAAGGCCTCGGGCACGTGCGGATCGGCACGCCGGCCCATCTTGGTCGCGACCGTCAGGCCGGCATCGGGACGCTCACGCAACAGGCGTCCGACGAGTTGCTCGCTGCGCCCGTCCCCGTACACGTCGGCGGTGTCCAGGAAGGTCACTCCAGCGTCGACCGCGGCATGCAGCGTCGCGAGCGCATCGGTCTCGCTCACCTCGCCCCAGCCCCCGCCGAGCTGCCAGCACCCCAGCCCGATGACCCCAACCTGACGACCTGTACGACCCAGCTGTCTCGTCTCCATGGCCTGACCTTATGCCGAAGTGGCCCGAGATGTTGAACCGATCCAACAGAAACCCGGCTCCCCTTTGATTCATGACCCACTCTACTGAATACCAGCGCTTCCTCCTGTTGGACTAATGGGATGGGCGAGCCTAGACTCGCCGATGGTCTGCAGCAGACACGCGACGTGCCTGCGCTACGAGGAGAAGAAATGAACGGTGTTCCCGTCATCGAACTGAACAGCGGCGCGACGATTCCTCAGCTGGGATTCGGTGTCTTCCAGGTTGATCCCGCCGAGACCAAGCGCGTCGTGCTGGACGCGCTGGAGGTTGGCTACCGCCACATCGACACGGCCGCCGGATACGCGAACGAGGCCGCTGTCGGGGAGGCGATCGCCGAGTCGGGAATCAGCCGCTCGGAGCTCTTCATCACCACGAAGCAGCGGCCGGCCGATCAGGCCGATGCGCTCTCGGGGGACGCCATCAAGTCCAGCCTGGACAAGCTTGGCCTGCCGTTCGTCGACCTCTACCTCATCCACTGGCCGACGCCGGCTCGCGGGTTGTACGTCGAGAGCTGGCACGCGTTGGAGCGCTTCGCCGACCAGGGCCTCGCCACGTCAGT
>JAYUEA010000308.1:0-1598 GCA_043739465.1 Propionibacteriaceae bacterium | reverse complement strand
CCCCCGCCACGTCGCCCTGGTTCATGCCGAGGTTGAAGCCGGCCGGGTTGCTCACGCGCCGGATGACGGCCATGGCCTTCTGCGTCAGCGAGGCGACCTCAGCCGTCTCCGTGAGCGTGAGGTCCGTGTAGTCGGCGACGTGCCGGTTAGGGCACACCAGCACGTGGCCCGGGTTGTACGGGTAGAGGTTCATCACGACGAAGCACTCGTCGCCGCGATGCACGATCAGCCCGGAGGGGTCGTCACCCGTACGAGGCACGCAGAACGGGCACGTACGCTCGCCCGGCGCAGCGTTCTGGTCGATGTAGGCCATCCGGTGGGGCGTCCACAGGCGCTCGAACCCATCGGGCTCCCCTGGCAGCCCCGCCGCATCTATGTTCACTGGCGCTCGCGCACCTTCGCGACGATCTCCTCGATCGCCTCGGCCACGGGCACACCGTTCTTCTGCGTGCCGTCGCGGTAGCGGAAGCTCACAGCCCCCGCCTCGATGTCGTCGTGCCCGGCGATGAGCATGAACGGCACCTTCTGGGTCTGAGCGGTGCGGATCTTCTTCTGCATCCGCTCGTCCGAGGCGTCGACCTCGACCCGGATCCCCGCAGCGGCGAGCTGCTTGGCCACACCGTCGAGGTACTCCACGTGGTCAGCGGCGACCGGGATCCCGACCACCTGCACCGGCGACAGCCACGCCGGGAACGCCCCGGCGTAGTGCTCGACGAGGATGCCGAGGAAACGCTCGATCGACCCGAACTTGGCCGAGTGGATCATGACCGGCTCGGCATGGCTGCCGTCCGGCGTGGTGTAGCTGAGGCCGAAGCGAGCGGGCTGGTTGAAGTCGTACTGGATGGTCGACATCTGCCAGGTACGGCCGATCGCGTCGCGGATCTGCACCGAGATCTTCGGGCCGTAGAACGCCGCGCCGCCCGGGTCGGGGACGAGCTCAAGACCCGACTCCCGGCCGACCTGCTCGAGGACGGCTGTCGCCGTCTCCCACTGCTCGTCGGTGCCGATGAACTTGTCGGGCTTCGACTCGTCCTTGGTCGACAGCTCGAGGTAGTAGTCGTTCAGGCCGAAGTCCTGGAGCAGCTTCAACACGAAATCGAGCAGGTGACGCACCTCGTCGCCGGCCTGGGAGGCCATCACGTACGAGTGGGAGTCGTCCTGGGTGATGCTCCGCACGCGGGTGAGGCCCTGCAGCACGCCGGACTTCTCGTTGCGGTAGACGGTGCCGAACTCGAAGAAGCGCAACGGCAGCTCGCGGTACGACCGTCCGCGCGCCTTGAAGATCAGGTTGTGCATCGGGCAGTTCATGGCCTTGAGGTAGTACTTCTGGCCGTCGTCGTCCATGGCCGGGAACATGCCTTCGGCGTAGTACGGCAGGTGGCCGGAGGTGTAGAACAGGTCGTCCTTGGCGATGTGCGGGGTTCCCACGTACTGGAAGCCGTTGTCGATGTGCGCCTGACGGACGTCGTTCTCCATCTCGCGCTTGATGACGCCGCCTTTGGGATGGAAGATCGGCAGGCCGGGGCCGATCTCCTCGGGGAAGCTGTACAGGTCGAGCTCGACCCCGAGCCGACGGTGGTCGCGTCGTACGGCCTCGG
>JAYUEA010000307.1:0-1601 GCA_043739465.1 Propionibacteriaceae bacterium | reverse complement strand
CGGCCTCATCCTCGTCGGACGCCCTCAGGTGCTCCGCAGGCGCAGGCGCGGCTCGGCGGGTGGCCCCGAGGACCCTGGCCCGCCGCTTCCGACGTGGCCGGAACCGGCCGTGGGTGGTGACCGCCCTCCCTCAGGGTGAACCAGGGCAGCGATCGTTGTCGGTCAGGACCCGTTCGCTCGCCACGCCGCGCTCGACGCAGAACGTTGCGGCGTGTTCACCTCGGGAGTTCGGATGATCGAGGGTGTGGCGGTGTGGTGATCGCCGGGGTCGGGCTCGGAAAGTGACAGCCGGAGGCCCTCCGCCTGGAGCGCATCCATGAAGAGCGCCAGAGTCGGTTCGATGCCAGCCACGCCCGCGCGGTTGAATCGATCGAACGCTGCCTCCAGCCGGACCTCGATCAGCCGGGCTCCGATCTCGTTCATGCCTTGCCGTTCATACGCACGCGCACCCGTTCGGATGGCACCGTTGCACACCAGGCGCCACGGTCCCTCGAGGCGTATGGTGCACCGCCGCGAAGATTCCCGTCCATATGACGATGTACCTATCCGGCACCGTGCTGCGGAGGGGCCTTCTACAGGCCCAGGCGGCTCGTCCCGAAGGCGGCGTCGTCGAAGACGATGCCGGCGGTGACGCTGGCCGTATCCCCGACCTGGAGCTGGCCGACCGCCGTTGCCGGGCCAAGGTCGACGGTCGTCGGCAGGCCCCCGACCGAGGACCCGTCAAGCCAGACCTGCACGATGCTCGACGTCCCGCTGACACCCAGGTGCAGCTCGAGGACGTGCCAGCCAGCCCCCGAGGTCGCACTGAGCTGGATCGCCGAAGCTGCGGCGTCCGCGCGGAAGTAGAGGTTCCCCGCGCTCGTGAGGTAGATGTAGCCGATCGAGGACCCGGGCCCCGTGCCTGTGCCCGCTGCCCGCAGCCGCAGGAGGGCGATCTGACTGGCGGGCAGGTTCTTCACGAGGAAGCCGACTCGCGCGTACGCGTCCGGATACGTCGCGGGCAGCGACCGCCTGGCGAAGATCGGGGCGGCGGTCACCGTCGTGTTGCCCTCGGCCGCATACGTGCCGCTGCGAATGTCGGTCAGCTCCACGGCCAAGCCGCCTGTGCTCGTCCAGGCCGAGAGGTCACCGGACTCGAAGCCATCGGCGAAGACCGGAACCGGCGCGGCCGGCGTCGTCACCGAGACGGTCGGGGTCAACGCCGATCGATTGCCCGACGTGTCCCGTGCCCGGACCGCGTAGGTGTGGGTCGAGCCAGCGGTGACCGACGAGTCGCTGTAGGCGGTGACGTTGCCGAGGCCGGCCAGGAACGAGCCGTCGCGGAAGACGTCGTAGCCGACGACCCCGATGTCGTCCGTCGACGCGGTCCATGTGAGCGCCACCGCGGTGGGTGACGGCGTGGCGGCAACGAGGTTCGTCGGTACAGTCGGTGCGCCGTCAGCAACCGGCCCGAGGCGGCTCGTCCCGAAGGCGGCGTCGTCGTAGACGACGTCGTAGGTCTGGGCGGTCTGGACCTCGCCGATCTGGAAGGCCGCGACGAGGCTCGTCCCCGTGTTCACGGATGCGCTCGAGAGGCCCGCGATGCGCTCGTTGTCGAGCCA
>JAYUEA010000306.1:0-4972 GCA_043739465.1 Propionibacteriaceae bacterium | reverse complement strand
CCACCAAGGGAACGCAGACGGTCTTCGCTGGACAGGGGAGATGGGTTGTCGTTGTTGGGCTCGGATGGGTCGAGTGGAGGGGTGCCCTCGGGTTCGTCGTCGAGGGGGATCCGCAGCCGGATCTCGACGTTCCAGCCGGTGACGCGGACTTGTTCGACGACCAGGCGCAGCAGGGTCTGTTTCTGGTCGAAGTCGAGGTGGTCCATGACGGACAGGACGCGTTGGGCGAATCCGGCCACGCGCCGCTGGACTTGGTTGTCGCGGGTGAGTGCCCGACGCTGGTCGGCGAGGTTGCCTCGGCGCTCTGCGAGGCTGCGGCGTCGATGCTCGACGTCGGCGGCGCGGCGCTGCAGTTCGGGCAGTGGAACAAGCCCGACTTGGTAGAGGTCGGCGAGCCGACGCCGTTCATCGTCAGCGGCGGTGAGCTTGCGGTCGAGGCGGGCGAGTTCGGCTCCGAGGAGCTCGTCGTCTGGTGTGGGCGTGCGGGCGGCCATTTCCTGCTCCCCGATAAGCAGGGTGTCGGGCCGCTGCAGCGCCGCCCGGACCTGGTCGAAGACGTACGCGTCCAGGGCGTCGGAACGGATGTTGCGTTCCGGGCAGCGCCGGTCCTGACCGCCGGCCCTGATGGGGTCGTGGTTACGGCAGTAGTAGTAGCGATGCCAGGTTCCGTTGCGGCCACGCATCTTGTGGCAGTTGGTGCCTACGTCACAGGCTCCGCAGCGGACGAGCCCCTTCAGGAGCCACTGGCCGGGTTCGGCTCGCCGCGGGCTCCACTTGCTGTTGTCGCGGCTAACTCGGGCGGCCGCGGCGAACAGCTCGTCCGTGATGATGGCCGGGACGGTGATGGCGATCCATTCCTCCTGCGGTCGGGGAGTCTGCTTGTTCTTGTGGCCGGGTCGGGGGTCGGAAACCGACTCGGTGCGGTTGAAGTAGACCCGGCCGATGTAGGCCTCGTTGCGCAGCAGCCGCCCGATGGTGGACGTGCCCCAGATCCGGCCGCGGCCTGTGGGGGTTGGCACCTGGTCGGTGGCGAGGCGTCGCGCGATCGCTCGGGTGGAGTGGCCACCGGCGACGGTGTCCTCGAAGATGCGTCGAACCACTTCTGCCTCGGGATCAAAGATCTCCAGGCGCGCCGGGCCCGCCGCGTCACGAGGTAGTCGCCGGTAGCCGTAGGGGGTGCGCCAAGCTAGGACCTCCCCAGCGCGGGAGCGGAACAGCTTGCCGCGGCGGTAGCGTTCGGCGATCTTGGCCCGCTCGTACTCGGCGATCACGCCTTGGACCTGGGTGAGCAGCTTGGACTGCGGGTCGTCCTGCTCCCACGCAGGGGCGTCGGCGAAGGTGACCGAGACGCGGTAGCGGGCCAACTCATCGAGCACGATCACCTGGTAGGCGTAGACCCTTGCCAACCGGTCCGGCGACAGGCACCAGACCCGCTCGATGAGCCCGGCCTCGGCGGCGTCGCGCAGCTGGTCCAGGCCAGGTCGATCCAGCCGTGCTCCGGAGTGGCCGTCGTCGCAGAACTCGGCGACGCACTCATCACCCTCCTGGGCTATCCGGGCGCGCAGCACCGCGAGCTGGGAGCCGATGGTGCCGCGCTGCTGCTGGCTGTCGGTGGACACTCGGGCATAGATCGCGGCTCTCATCGGACCCCTCCTTGAACTAGGGCCACGTCCGCGCCGATGTCCGCCTCCAGCAGCAGTGCGAAACCGGCCGCAAGTGCCTCCAGCCGCGGGTCGTCATGGGGGCTCCATCGAGGCCGGACGGCGCCCAGGACCGGACCGGTGAAGACCGGTTCGGCCACTGGCCACGCGATCAGCCCGGCTAGTCCACGGCGGGCGAACCGCGCCGCGGGTAGGCAGAGAGGCAGGTCGCCCTCGCTGAGCATGTATGCGCGAAGCGTCTCGTAGTCAGCCTGCGCGGCTTCGCCCACTGGCCAGAACAGTCGCCCGCCCGCGCAGATGCTCACCGTTACCGCCGGGCCCGTTCCACGGTGCGCCGGTGCAGGACAACCCCGAAGCGGGCGCCCACCTCCTGGGCCAGGTCGGCACCCGAGAGGGTGGGGGGCGCCGCTGCCAGGAACGCCACGATCGCGGGGGTGACCTTGACCGGGCCCCGCCGCCCGGGTCGCTCGTCGAGCAGCCCGGCCATTCCGCCATGTTCGAACGCCGCAGCAGCCAGGTAGAACGCGGCCCGGGAGTACCCATGGGTCGCCGCCGAGGCCGTGGCGCTCATCCCCTCCACCTGATGGGCACGCAACATCTCGTACTTCACCTGGACCTTGTCCGCGGCCATGAAGAAGGAACCGGCCGAGGAGAACAGTGGCGCGCTGACCAACTGCAGTCTTTGGTGCACCAGACCGGACTCCTCGAGCGCCGTGCGTCGCTCTTCCTCGCTCATTGGCCTCAGCTCCCATCCCGAACGGTACGAGACCAATCACACGATGTCTAGCATTGAACGCCGCGCGTGTCGCGAACCAGTGAAGGACGAACTCCCGACTCCATGCAGCCAGTTGACAAACAACCGCTATCCGCGATTGCTGCGACATGCACGACTTGACGCTGCGGCGGTAATCACTAGACATTATCGACTCCTTGGACCGCAGGCCGACGCAGGCGACGGCGGTGCTGGGGGTTGGCGTAGAGCCCAGGGACCGGCCGGTCAAACGCCAAGACTGCAGTCAGTTGCAGCTTTGCGTTCCGCCCATGACCACGGTGGTGGCGTGGTGCAGGAGCCGGTCCAACAGGCTGACGGCGGTGGTGTGCTCGGGCAGGAATCGGCCCCAGTCCTCAAAGGACCAGTGCGAGGCGATGGCCAGGGACCGGCGTTCGTAGGCGGCTGCGACGAGGCGGAACAGCAGCTGGGTGCCGGTGTCGTCCAGCGGAGCGAAGCCCACTTCATCGATTATGAGCAGGTCGTTGCGCAGCAACGTGTCGATGGTCTTGCCGACGGAGTTGTCCGCCAGTCCCCGGTACAGGGTCTCGACCAGGTCGGGGGCGGTGAAGTATCGGACCCGGTGCCCGGCGTGCACGGCGGCGTAGCCAAGGGCTATCAGGCTGTGGGACTTGCCCGTGCCGGCCGGTCCGATGAGAGCGAGATTCTCTTTCGCGCTGATCCATTCCAGGGACGTCAGGTAGTCCCAGGTGGGCGCCGGGATGCTCGAGGCGGCCAGGTCGAACTCCTCGATGGTCTTGATGACCGGGAACGCGGCAGCCTTGAGCCGGGCCCGGGTGTTGGAGGCGTCCCTGGAGGCGATCTCGGCTTCGATCAGGGTCCGCAGGACCTCTTCGGGGGCCCAGCGTTGGGTCTTGGCCGTCAGCAGCAGCTCGGGTGCGAGCTGGCGCATAGCGGCGAGCTTGAGCCGGCGTAGCCCCGCGGTCAGATCGGCCGACAGCGCCGGCGCTGGGGCGCTCACGAGGACACCGCCGCGTTTGCTGTTGGGGCGTACTCGGCCAGGGAACGACCCGCCGTGATGGGCAGGTCGATGACCAGCGCCGTGCCGGCCGGGCGGGGCTGTGGGGTGCCGGTCCCGGCGGCCAGGATCGAGCGGACGTCGGCGCTGCGCCAACGCCCGAACGCGGTCGCCCGCTCCAACGCGGCCAGGAACACCAGTTGGCCGTGGGCTGCGGCCAACGTGTTGAGCTCACCCAGTTCCGGGCCCAGGCGGGTGTGCCCGGACGCGGCGGCACCCGCCAGAAACGCCTCCGCGGATGCGCCAAGACCACAGAACGCTTTCTCCGCAACGGTTCTGGGCCGGATCGCCCGCCGCGGCTTCGGTCGGGCACCCCCGTAGTGCTCGTCAACCACCGACGAGTCACCGGGGGCGACCACGCCATGGTCGGCCATCACCTCACCGGTGCGGGTGTCCACGATCAGCACCCGACCCGAGCCGGCGACGACCGCCACGCTGGCCCCGATCAACTTCATGGGTACCGAGTAGCGGGCCGACCCGATCCGCACGCAGGACAGCTTGTCGACCTTGCGCAGCACCGGCGCCGGCCCGATCCGCAGCTGCAGCGACGGCAAACCTTTCAGCAGCGGCCGTTCCTGGGCCAGCCGCTGCTCGGGGACCGCGGCGATCTCAGAGTGCACGGCCGCGTTGACCTCCTCGCACCACGCCCTGGCTGCCTCGTTGCTCCGGTCCAGGTCAAGCTCGTCGCCCAGCAGCAACGGGGTGAGCAGGTCGGACTTGGCGTACCCGACCAGGTTCTCCACGATCCCCTTGGACTCGGGGTCGGCGGCCTCACAAAAGTCCGGCCGGAACCGGTAGTGCAACGCGAACCGCACGTATTCACCTGTAGGGACAACACGATTCGCGACCACGCCACCCTTCAGGCAGCCCATCCGGTCGGCCAACACGACCTGGGGCACTCCGCCGATCTCGGCGAAACACTCACCCAGCATCGCCAACGTCGTAGTGGACTTCTCATCGGCGGCGAACCGCACGAACCGCCACCTCGACCACGCCAGCACCGCACAGAACACGTGCACTCCGCCCTGGGAGCCCCAGTCGATGACCAGGTGCTCACCCGGGGACCAGATAGCCGGCCGGCGGCCCCGGTGGTGCTCGGCCCGCCAATCCTTCTTGGCTTGTGCGACCAGCCGGCGGAAGTTCCGAGCCGACCCCTCATACCCGGCGGTGCGTGCCGCGGGCAGCAGCCGCTTGGCCGTGATCCGGCCACTGGACTTCTTCACCCGCGCCGCGACCAGGTCGGCGACGACCTCGAAGTTGCGGACCCGCTCTTTGGGCGCCGGGCGAACGCCACCGGCCTCGGCTCGTTGGATAACTCGTTTGACAGTCTTGGGCGTCGTCCCGCAAATTGCGGCGGCACCACGGTAGGTACCTGCTTCTTGGTAGGCGGCAATGATGGTCATTTGGTCCCTCGCAGACTTCAATGGAGCTCCCCTGGGCGGTGTGGTGACTGGCTGATACCGCCACCGTCACCGTCCAGGGCTTCATGCTCCGGCTCGACAC
>JAYUEA010000305.1:0-1603 GCA_043739465.1 Propionibacteriaceae bacterium | reverse complement strand
CACAGGCACGCTGGGGCTCGCCCTGGAGCGCAACTTCGGCGGTTGTACTCCACCGATGGGCTTTCTGAGCCTGAACCGAATGCTCACTCATCGGCATGAGCGCGCTTGCGGCTCGACCGGTGTGGCGCCCCGCGCTGAAAGCACAGCGGAAAGTCGTTGGTCGCCGTGTTCCCAGGGCGACCAACGACAGACTCAGTTCAGGCCCTCAGCTGCACCCGGAGGTCGAGCCGCAGCCCTCGCAGACGTAGCAGCTACCCGAGGGACGCATCTTCGTGCCGCAGGTGAGGCAGAGCGGGGCGTCGACAGCGTGACCGAACGTCATCTCCATCATCTCGGCGCTCGTGTGCGGCGTGGCGGCCAACAGCGCCGGCTGACGCGGGCCATCACCGTCGACACGGACGTTGTCGCCGTCGTCGTTTCGGAGCGTCTCCGACTCGAGCAGCTGGGCCTCGTCCTCCTCGGACATGTACGAGCCGGTCGCGACGTAGCGCGCACGCTCGCTTGCGGTGTAGATGCCGAGCTCGGTGCGCTCGTCGTACGACAGGTAGTCCAGCGCCAGGCGACGGAAGATGTAGTCCATCACCGACTGGGCGATCCGCACGTCCGAGTCGTCGGTCATGCCGGCCGGCTCGAACTTGAGGTTGGTGAGCTTCTGCACGAAGGTCTCCAGCGGCACGCCGTACTGGAGCGCGATCGAGATCGCGATCGAGAAGGCGTCCATCACGCCAGCCAGCGTGGATCCCTGCTTGCCGAGCTTGAGGAACACCTCGCCCAGACGCCCGTCGTCGTAGACCGACGCGGTCATGTAGCCCTCGGCGCCTCCGACGGAGAACGACGTGGTCTGGCTGCGACGCGACTTCGGGAGCCGCTTGCGGCGCGGCTTGTACTCCACCCGCACCTCCGGAGCCGGCGTGGCCACGACAGCCGCGGGCTCGGCCTTCTTCTTGCCGTCGCTGAGCGGCTGGCCGACCTTGCAGTTGTCGCGGTAGACAGCCAGCGCCTTGAGGCCGAACTTCCAGCCCTGGAGGTAGACGTCCTCGATCTCTTCGACCGTGGCCGTCTCGGGCAGGTTGACCGTCTTCGAGATCGCGCCGGACAGGAACGGCTGGACCGCCGCCATCATCCGCACGTGGCCCATCGGACGGATCGCCCGCTCGCCCATGGCGCAGTCGAACACCAGGTAGTCGGACTCCTTGAGCCCCGGAGCCCCCACGACGTGACCGTGCTCGGCGATGAACTCGACGATGGCCTCAGTGGTCTCGTCGGTGTAGCCGAGGTTCTTCAGCGCACGGGTGACGGTGTTGTTGACGATCTGCATCGACCCGCCGCCGACGAGCTTCTTGAACTTGACCAGCGAGAAGTCGGGCTCGATGCCCGTCGTGTCGCAGTCCATCATGAAGCCGATGGTGCCGGTGGGCGCCAGCAGCGACGCCTGGGCGTTGCGGAAGCCGTTCTTGGCACCAAGGCTCACGACCTTGTTCCACTCGTGCGTCGCCACCTTGTGGATGTCGGCGTCGAGACCGGTGCTCGTCGTACGCATCTCGTCGTTGGCCGCCTGGTGCTTGCGCATGACGCGCTGGTGGGCCGCCGCGTTGCGTGCGTA
>JAYUEA010000304.1:0-4978 GCA_043739465.1 Propionibacteriaceae bacterium | reverse complement strand
CCGTGACGTTGTGCATCACGTACATGGTCGTCGTGGTCTGCTGGATCGCTGCGGAGAGCGAGTCCTTGTCCTTCGCCTCGAGCAGGATCGTCGTGACGGTGTTCATGTTCGTCGAGGTCGAGAAGCGCTGGGCATAGGTGCCGGCCGGGATGACGATCTGGTCGTCCTCGTTGCCCGACAATGTGGATCCCACCGCGTCGAGCACACCGATGACGGTGAACGACTGGCCGGTCAGGGTGATCGTCTTGCCGATCGCGTACGTCCCGCTGCCGAACAGGTTCGTTGATGTCGTCGATCCGATCACCGCAACCATCGACGCCGACGTCGACTCGCCCGTGGTGAAGAACCTGCCGGTCGTGATCGTGCGGGCTCGGACACCGACCCAGTCAGGGCTCGTGCCGATGATCGTCGTGGAGGCCGACGTGGTGCCGTTGTAGGCGGTGGCCACGCTCTGCGACACCGGAGCCACACGCAGGACATCCGGGCAGTTGACCTTGTCGGCGAGGGCCGCGGCGTCGTTGAGCGTCAGCGGGGTGGTGAACCGCGTGCGGTTGGTCGACGACGAGTTGTTCACCGTCAGGCCCGAGTTCGCGCCGGACGTGACGATCACGAGATTCGAACCCAGCTTGTTGATCTGGTCGGTGATGGACTTCTGGGCACCCTGGCCCAGTCCCACGGTCAGCATCACCGAGGCGATGCCGATGAGGATCCCGAGCATGGTGAGGGCGGAGCGCATCTTGCGCGCCACGACCGCAGTGAAAGCCGTCCGTACGGTCTCGAAGACGTTCACGCGGGCGCCCCTTCACTCAGCAGGCCGTCATAGATCTGGACCTGCCGGTCCGACTCCTTGGCGACGTCGTGCTCATGGGTGATGAGCACGATCGTGCGGCCCTGCTCGTGCAGCTCGTGGAGGAGTGCCAGGACGTCGTGCGTGGACACGGAGTCGAGGTTTCCTGTCGGCTCGTCAGCCAAGATGATGTCGGGGTTCGTCACCAGTGCCCGTGCGATGCACGCGCGCTGCTGCTGGCCGCCGGACAGCTCACCGGGCCGGTGATGGGTGCGATCGCCCATCCCCACGCGTTCCAGAGCCTCCCGAGCCAGCGTGTGACGCTGTCGGGCGCCCACCCCTGCATACATGAGGGGCAGCTCGACGTTGCGCTGGGCGGTCATCGACCGCAGCAGGTTGAACTGCTGGAAGACGAAGCCGATGCGCTTGTTGCGCACGACTGCGAGGTCCTTCTCGGTCATCCGGCTGACGTCCTCACCGCCCAGGTGGTAGCTGCCCTCGGTCGGGACGTCGAGGCAGCCCAAGATGTTCATGAGCGTCGACTTGCCGGAGCCGGACGGTCCGGTGATCGCGAGGTACTCACCCTTCGCCACGGACAATGTGATGCCGCGCAAGGCCTCGAACGTGATGCTGCCCGAGCGGTACGTCTTGTGAACGTTCTCGAACTCGACGATGCCTGTCATCTAGCGGCTCCCCGCAGCCGTGGGCGCTGCGACGCCGGGATCGCCGGAGAGGGCGCCGGACGGACGACCTGAGCCGCCGAAGCCGGAGCGGTTCGCGCCAGGGGTACGGGACCCGCTGCTTGCTGCCTGGACAGGAACGACCACCTCGTCGCCCTCGGCAACACCCGCGGTGATCTCCGTCGAGCTGCCGAACGTGCGGCCGACAGTCACGTTGGTGTTCGTCTGGACGCCGTCCTTCGTGACGATGACGTACGTCTGACCGTTGTCCTGATGGATGGCGGCAGTGGGCACGGTCAGGGCCGTGATCTCACTCACGACGATCGTGATGTCTGCGGAGCCCCCCACGTACAGGCCGGTCGGGTTACCCGTGAGCGTGACGATGATCGGGTACGAGGTCGAACCGGAGCTGGTCGTTCCCACGATGCCGATCGACGTCAGTGTGCCGGGGAGCGTCGTCGATGATCCGGTGGGGTTGACGGTGGCCGCGAGGCCCTGCTTGAGGTTCGCCAGGTCAGCCATGCCGACGGTGCTGTTCAGGAGCCATGTCGAGGTGTCGACGACCACGACCTGGGCGGTCGCCGAGGTGGTCGAGGAGACCGTCGTCGTCGTGCCTGCACCGGTGGTCGTGGAGCTGGTCCCGTTGACCTTCGTGTTCACCGTGAGGTTCACCTGGGCGACCACCCCTGCGAACGGCGCAGTCATCGTCGCGCCCGTCAGGTCGCTCTTTGCTGACGTCAGCTTCGCTTTGGCCGAGGCCAGCTGCGCCTTGGCGGCGGAAATCTGCGCGGAGGTCGCCGAGCTGTTGGACTCAAGGGTGTCGAGGCTGGACTGCGCCGACTCGACCGCCGCGCTCGCCGACGTCACGGCTGCCGCAAGGGTCGTTGTGTCCTGGGTCGCGAGCACCTGACCCGCGGTCACCGAAGCGCCGAGCGCGACGTTGACGGCCGAGACCGTGCCGGAAGCCGGGAAGTTCAGATAGGCCTGGTTCTGGGGAGCGAGGGTGCCGGTGGCCGAGACGCTGGTCCTCAGCGTCGACTTCTGGGCCTTCGCCGTGGTCGTCGTTGCTACCGCAGCCGTCGTCGCGGGCCGAGTGAGTCGCCAGATCAGGACCCCTGCGCCCGCCATGATGATGAGTGCTGCAACCGCCACGATGGCGATGGTGCGCTTACGCCACCGACGCATACTCGGCCTTTCTCTTGCGTTGGTCGCGGCCCCTCAACGGGTCGCGGTGAGCTCGTTGCCAAGCACAGCAATTCATCTTGACACGCGCGTCCTTTCAGACAGCGCCCGAAGGCTGTGGCTTCCCTGTGAAGGGGCAATGAGTTGTGTGCAAGACCCGTGAAGGGGGTTTCAGTCATCGTTGAGCAGCAGCTGCGCAAGACGTCTCAGGTCGTTGGTGAGGTCGTGCTCGGCGACCGTGACCTCCTCATGGTCGGGAAGGCAGAACGTGTACGAGAAGGCGTCGGGTCTGGGACTGCCCGGCTCACTCGTCGCGAAGCTCGCGCGCTGAACCAGTCGGCGAACCTTCGTCGCGCGCGGGTCGTCGCTGTCGAGGTCGACCGCACCGGTGATCGTGCGTCCGGCGAAACCTCCCGAGCGGCGCACGGAGACCTGACCGGTGGTCGGCGTCGCGGGCTTCTTCGTCCCCGACGAATCCGATGGGGTCACCCCGACGGTCGACCATGCCTTCCGCACGAGGTCGGCATGAACCCCAGCGACCGCGATGGTGGCGGCCGCGAAGCCGGCGAAGTCCGTCTGCGGACCGACGTCGGAGCCCGTGAGCGCGTCGTACCAGATCTTCCCCGCACCTTCGGCGGAGCTGCCACCGATTCCTGTCGCGGCAAGGTAGAACGCCCGGTTGGGGATGCCGCTGTTGATGTGGACCCCGCCGTTGTCGTCGGTGGTGTGCACGTAGTCGGCGACGTCGCCCACCTGTGGGTCCTTGCCGAGGCGCGCGTCGTCGTAGGCGGTGCCGGGATGGGCCATGTCCCGCAGCGCGCGAGCGTCGACGCCGGGCAGGAAGATACCGGCACCGATGAGCCAGTCGGCCTCGGCGGCGCTCTGGCCCAGCAACCGCTGCTTGGCGCAGATGCCGAACACGTCCGACATCGACTCGTTGAGGGCTCCGGACTGACCGGAGTAGACGAGCCCGGCGGTCCTCTCGGTGACGGCATGGGAGAGCTCGTGCCCCAGGACGTCGATCGGTTTGGTGAACCTGTCGAAGACCGCGCCGTCACCGTCGCCGAAGACGAGCTGGGTGCCGTTCCAGAAAGCGTTGTCGTAGTTCCTGCCGTAGTGGACCGTCATGACGACCTGGGCGCCCTTGCCGTCGTACGACCTGCGGCCGTAGACGTCCTTGAACAGGTCGAGCGCCGCCTGGCCGCCGGTCGCGGCCTCGTTGACCGCCGGGTCGGCGTTCTCCGGCTCTCCGGCCGACCGCAGCCGCGTGCCGGGCAGCGTCTGCTTGTTGCCTGTCGTATAGACGGTCCAGTCCGGTGTGGTGGCCTTGGCCGGGGACGTCGTGGCCTTAGCGGCCTGCCGGTCGGCGCGCAGCGCGGCGTCTGTCGTCAGCGTGTGCTCGGCGGCTCGCGCGGCGGGGTCGACCGTGAGGCTCGGGTGCGTCGCCGGACCGGCGAGGCGTTCGAGCAGGTAGGGCGGCACGAACTGGCAGCGGTGAGGGGTGCGCTCTGTCATGCAACAGGTCTACCTCGGGCCGCCGACAATTCCTACAGTTCCGTCAGGACTCCGCCCGTGAGAACGTCACGCAGAGCTCGAAGGGACGTGCCGAGAGCACGTTCTTCTCCTGCGGCAACGGGCCGCATGCTGACGAGCCGAGCGCGTGCTGTGCCACGTCGAGCGTGAGCCAGACGCGGTCGTCGGGGACGAGGTCGACGGTGTGGGCAGCTGCCGCGATCGCCTGCGACGTCCACGGCCGCAGCGTGACGGCTACCGGCTCGTCGAAGGACACCCGGAGCCCGCCGTGGAGGTCCGCCCAGCGCACATCCGCGCGCCGACCGTTCTCCTGCGGACGCACGTACGGGGTCTGCAGGTCGGCGAGCGTCGCCGACCAGGTGCCGATGCGTAGGGCCGCGTGCGAGTCCACGTACGACTCGCCGGGACCGGAGCCGAACCACGTCATCCCGGAGACGCTCGTGGGCAGGCCCATGGTGACGCCGAGTCGGGGGATGGGTGAGAGCCAGTGACCCCGTGGGGCCGCCGAGAGGTCGAGGTGAAGGCCCGCCTCGGTTGCCGTCCATCGCCACGTCAGCTCGTACAGGTGGTCCCAGCCGGTGGGCCCGTCGTGCGTGACGACGGTCAGGCTGTCCTCGGTGATCTCGACCGAGATGACCGTCTGGACCACCCGGTGAAGCCCGTGCCGATGCCACTCAGTGCCCTGACCCGAGGGATCGCCGTAGCGGTACAGCTCGTTGTCGATCGGCGCCCGGTACACATCGAGGACCGGAGCACTGACCCGTACCCCCGCCACCTCGTACAGGCGTCCGCGACG
>JAYUEA010000303.1:0-1606 GCA_043739465.1 Propionibacteriaceae bacterium | reverse complement strand
CCACGAGCAGGGCGCGTACAGAGTGGGTCATGTCCCTACCTCCTGGGGGGCGACCGGGTGGCGGCCGCGATCTGGGCTGACGCTGGAGGTCATCGGCGTGTCCCGCCCACGACGCGGACGAGGTCGGACTCGGACCGGCCGGAGACGCTGAGGCTCTTGATCCCGATGATCGAGAGGAACTTCGTCTGGTACACGGTGCTGGTGGTGACCACCACCGTGGTGCCGCCGTTGGTGATGGACACGGTGCCCTCCATGCCGGAGGCGGACACGTATGTTCGGGCGGCGGCGACCGCCTGCTCACTGGTCCGGGCGGTGGTGCCGTGGATCGCCGAGGACAGGTCGACCTGCTGCCCGCCGGCGCGGGCCCCCTGGCGAGCGACATCCTGAGCGTGCTGTTGCGCGTACACCTGCCCGGACACGTCCACGGCCAGCCCGACGAGCACGATCATCGCGAACGAGGCCAGGGCGAGCCAGACGGTGACCGACCCACGATCTCGATCCGCGAAGCGACGCATCATCCGACGCATCATCGCCCCCGATAGGTGTCGAGGGGGCTGCTCATCGTCTCGGTGATCGTGAGGCTGCCCGGCAGCCCGGGGACGCTGACGTCGCCCAGGTTCACCACGCACGTGACCGTGGCGCTGACCGATGCAGGAGTTCCCACGGGTACGGCGAAGCCGCTGGTGTCGACGTCGACTCGCGTGCTGAGGCACTGCAGACTCTGGTTCGCGAGAGTGGCTGCTGCGGCGTCGCGGGCGGCACGAGCGGCGGCCGGCTGCGTCCGTTCGATCGACGCCGAGCGCGCCGCCTCGGCAGCGGCCGCCTCCACCGCCTGGCGGGCGATGGCGACCCGCCCGGCGCCGACGATCAGCGCGATGAACAGGAGGAACGCCGGCACGCCGACGGCCGCCTCGATCGCTGCCGAACCTCGCTGGTCCCGACGCATCCGGCTCATCAGGTCACCCGCTCGACGGGCATCGTCGCCGACTGCCTGATCGTCGGCGCCCACCCCGGGATCACGCTCAACGTCGTGGTCGTGACGGTGACGGTGGCCTGCGTGGCCGACCGCGTGCCCGAGACCGCCGTGTTCTTCAACCCCGAGCTGGAGGTGGCGACGAAGCTCTCGGCTGCCCTGATGCCGGCTGCCGCGGTGCCGTGTTCCGACGCCGCTTCCCGTGCACCCTCCTGAGCAGCGGCCAGGGCGAGCGTGCGGCCCTGGAACATCAGCGCTGCCTGCATCCCCACGAACATCAGGGCGAACAGCGCCGGCAGCAGGACCACCATCTCGATGCTCGTCGACCCGCGATCGGCCGCTCCCCGGCGCCACCAGGGGGAACGTGCCATCGGTCGACGAATAGTCACTTGATCTTGCCCGCCTGCGCCGTCACGTAGTTCGTGATCGCGGTCACGACGATCGCCACGATGGCGATGACCGCGACGGCCCAGATCACCTGTTCGATCGTGATCGACCCGCGTTCGGGGTCGCCCTTGACTGCTCTGCGTACGAGATCGCACTGGGCGGTCACGTACTCCTCTGCCCTCAGGACCGCCAGGTGTAGGCGCGTGAAAATGCGCATGGGTTCCTCCCGCTCTCGTCAACCACTGA
>JAYUEA010000302.1:0-1608 GCA_043739465.1 Propionibacteriaceae bacterium | reverse complement strand
TCGCGCAGGTCGCCAGGTGCGACGAGACTAGGGCCCCATGGAGCCGCACGATGTGACCGTCACCATCCGCGACGACGAGCCGCGCCCGGACGGAACCTGGGCTGGAGTCGACACCTGGGGGCGCGAGGTCTTCGTCACCTTGCGAGACGGGTCTGAAGGACTCGTGTCGGTGAGACGCGGTCAGTCGGTTCGGGGCAGGCTCGAAGGACAGACGATCGTCGACGCCGTGCTCTGAGTCACTTCTCCGGGGAGAGCTTGGCCTCGAAGCGGGTTCCGATGCGGAACCGTACGTAGTCCTTCGCGGTGGCATCCTTGCGCGCGCCAGTCTTGGGGTTGCGGACGGTGCGAGCCTCACGATGTAGCTTCTCGAAGATGCCGAAGCCCGAGATGGCGACGCGGCCAACCCGAGCCGTCTCGGCCGCGATGGTGTCGGTGACAGCCTTCAGTGCGCGCTCTGCCTCGGCTTTGTTACCGAAGTAGTAGCGCTCGGCGATCGCGGCGATCAACTCGCCCTTGTTCATGTCAGCCCCTCCCCCGCAGGCCCTCTCCTGTGCAGGACTTCTCTACCCTGACCCTAGACCTGACTAGGCACTCTACGAGAAATGGCCCAGAAAACCAGCCCAGGTGTGCAGGGCTGGAACAATGGGTGAACGATCGAGCTCAGCCCGCGGTGCGTGCCGGGATCGTACGTGGCTTGAAGTTCGGACGCTTCGACTCGTAGGTCGTGATCTGCTCGGCGTGCTGCAACGTCAGGCCGATGTCGTCGAGACCGTTGAGCAAGCGGTACCTGGTGTAGTCGTCGATCGTGAACGGGTACGTGGCGTCCCCCGCCGTGATCTCCTTCTTCTCCAGGTCGACGGAGAGCTCCCGGCCCGGGGTCGCCTCGGCGAACGCCCACAGCTCCTCGACGACCTCCGGCGTGACGGTGGCGACGACCAGACCGGACTTGCCGGAGTTGCCGCGGAAGATGTCGCCGAAGCGGTTCCCGATGACGACGCGGAAGCCGTAGTTCTGGAGTGCCCAGACGGCATGCTCGCGCGACGAACCCGTACCGAAGTCCGGACCGGCGACCAGGATCGAGCCCTGGGCGTACGCCGGCGTGTTCAGCACGAAGTCGGGGTCGCCCCGCCAGGCGGCGAACAGCCCGTCCTCGAAGCCCGAGCGCGTGACCCGCTTGAGGTACACCGCGGGGATGATCTGGTCGGTGTCGACGTTGCTGCGGCGAAGCGGCACCGCGATGCCGGTGTGCGAGGTGAATGCGTCCATGGTCGATTCCCCTTACAGGTCCGAAGGAGCGCTCAGCGTGCCGCGGACGGCGGTAGCCGCCGCCACAGCCGGTGAGACGAGGTGGGTGCGACCGCCCTTGCCCTGACGGCCCTCGAAGTTGCGGTTCGACGTCGAGGCGCTGCGCTCGCCGGGAGCCAGCGTGTCCGGGTTCATGCCCAGGCACATCGAGCAGCCCGCCTCGCGCCATTCGGCGCCGGCGTCGAGGAAGACCTTGTCGAGACCCTCGATCATGGCCTGCAGCCGTACGCGTGCCGAACCGGGCACGACCAGCATCCGTACGCCGTCGGCGACCTTGTGGCCCTGGATGACCGAGGCGGCCAG
>JAYUEA010000301.1:0-4997 GCA_043739465.1 Propionibacteriaceae bacterium | reverse complement strand
GTCTGCTGGCTGACTTGCGCAATGCCACGACGGGCGCAGCCTGCGATGGTGACCCGGATGCGCCACGCCGGATCGTGGATGGGCTTGACGTCGCGCAGGCCGCCCGCTTGGCGCAGGCGCTGACTGTGCACTTCCATCTGATCAACCTGGCTGAGGAAAGGCATAGGTCCCGGGGGCAGACCAGCGGACGCACACCTGAGACGCCGGTCTCCGACGATGTGTGGCCGGCCGTGGCTGCGTTGGGTCCTCAGGTAGCGTCGCGACTGGACCAGTTGGTCATCCATCCGGTGTTTACTGCACACCCGACGGAGGCACGTCGCCGGGCGGTGGCTTCGGCGCTGAAACGCATCGCAACCCAGCTCGACAGGTATGACGACGCCCGCAACGGTCCCGCTGAGCAGGCCTTCGCCCGACGGCGAATGCTCGAAGAGATCAACATCCTCCACCGGACCTCACCATTGCGCAGCACCCCGCCCCAGCCGACCGACGAGGTCCGCACGCTGATGACCGTCTTCGACCAGACCCTGTTCCGGGCTGTGCCGCGCCTGTATCGTGCTGTCGAGTGCGCCCTGGGCGGCGGCGAGCCGGGAAGGTATGCGCCGATCGTCCCGGCCTTCGTCAGGTTCGGAACCTGGGTGGGCGGTGACCGTGACGGCAACCCGTTCGTAACCGCCGAGGTCACCCGCCAGACCATGGCCATCCAGGCCGACCATGTGCTGCGTGCCCTGGTTGAGGGCGCGGAGCGTGTGGCCCGGACCCTGACCATGAGCGACGAGAACACCCCGCCGTCGCCGGCGTTGCGCGACTCCCTCGCCGTGGACGCCGTCACCGGCCCACAGATCTCGGCCGAGATCGCCGCCTCCTCACCTGGAGAACCGCATCGGCACAAGCTCTTGTTCGTCGCTGCCCGGCTCGCCGCGACCCGCCGCGGCAGCCTGGACCTGGCCTACCGCGACCCGGGGGAACTGCTGGCTGACCTGAAGCTGGTGCAGGCTTCGCTGCAGTTCGCGGGCGACGTCCGCAGCGCTCACGGCGAGTTGCAGCATCTGATCTGGCAGGCGGAGACGTTCGGCTTCCATCTGGCCGAGCTTGAGGTTCGCCAGCACAGCGCGGTGCACGCCTCGGCGATCGAGGAGTTGCTCGCCCAACTCGACGGCGCTGTCACGGCCGGCTCCCGACTTGCCCTGCTCGACGAACTGGCCGTGAACGGCTGGCCTGATCACGTGCGGCCGATCACCGAGCGAACCCGTGAGGTGCTCGACACCCTGCGGGTGATGGCGCTGCTGCAGGAACGTTGGGGTCCATGCTGCTGTGGGCGCTATGTGATCAGCTTCACCCAGAGCGCCGAGCACCTGGTAGCGGTGCGGGCTCTGGCCCGGTTGGCGGTGGGCGACCGGGCGTTGAAGCTTGACGTCGTCCCCCTGTTCGAGACCGGTCACGACCTGAATGCTGCGACCGCCGTTCTGGACGAATGGATCCAGCTGGACAGCACCCGCACCTGGCTGGGCGAGCGCGACCGCGACGTAGAGGTGATGGTCGGCTACTCCGACAGCGCCAAGGACGTTGGGCCGGCCAGCGCGACCCTGACCCTGTACGACACCCAAACCGAACTGGTGACCTGGGCCAAGCGACACAACGTGCGGCTGACCATCTTCCACGGCCGCGGCGGATCCCTCGGCCGTGGCGGAGGCCCGGTGCATCGGGCGATCCTGGCCCAACCTCCAGGCTCGGTCGCCGACCGGTTCAAAGTCACCGAACAAGGCGAAGTCATCTTCGCCCGCTACGCCGATGTCGCGCTCGCCCAGGCCCACCTGGAACGGCTCACATCGGCAGTACTCCTGGCCGGCACGGACCCGGTCACCACGGTGAGCCTCTCCGCCGCCCAGCGATTCGCCGACGTAGCCGCGCTGGTGGAGAAAACCTCGCGTCAGACCTACCTCGCTCTTATCCGCACGCCGGGCTTCGCCGATGTGGTCGCCGAGTCCAGCCCCTTGGAAGAACTCGGTGAACTACGGCTCGGATCGCGACCCGCGCGCCGCAGCGGAGCCACCACAGGGCGCGACCTGGCCGACTTCCGGGCCATCCCTTGGGTGTTCGCCTGGGCCCAAATCCGCGCCAACCTCCCCGGCTGGTACGGCCTCGGATCCGGCCTGGACGCTGTCGCGGACATCGACCGGCTTCGCGCCGCCTACCGAGAATGGCCCCTATTCGCAAGCCTCATCGACATCGCCGAGATGAGCCTGGCCAAGGCAAACCGCCAGTTGGCCGAATCCTTCCTGGCACTAGGTGGACGCCCCGACATCACCGCCGAGGTGCTTGCCGAATTCGATCTCACCCGCCGCACCGTCCTAGCAACCCTGGAACAAGACGAACTGCTCGAACGCAAACCACAACTCCGCACCAGGATCTCGCTCCGCGCCCCCGACATCGACGCTCTCAGCTACCTCCAACTCCGTGCTCTGCGACTACTGCGCGACAATGAACCACAGAATGCCGAACCCGGCCCCACATCTGACCCCCACACCCGGGAACAATGGGGACGTGTGCTCCTGCTCACGGTGAACGGGGCTGCAGCGGGCCTGCAGAACACCGGCTAACGCTCACGGGCCGGATCTCACGCCAAAGGGTCCAGGAAGCAAGTGAACTCTCCCAGGCGTAGTTCCAGACCCGGATGACCACCCGTTTTCAAGCGTCGCATTGGCCCCAGATTTGAGCGTCGTCGACAACCGGTCCTGGTCATCTCGTACGGGGAGTCCTGGCTCGTCACTCAGGTCAGCCTTTCACGGCTCCGCCAACGACGCTCGCGACGAGGTAGCGCTGCAGGAACACATACGCGACGAGCAGCGGTGCGGCCACGATCAGGGTAGCCGCGGAGAGCAGGCTCCACTGGCTGGTGTAGGTGCCCTTGAACGCGAACAGGCCCAGCGTCACCGGCCACTTGGTCTGGTCGGGGAACAGGATCGTCGCCAGGATGATGTCGTTCCAGACGCCGATGGCCTGCAGGATGAATGTGGTCGACAGGACCGGTGCCATGAGCCTGGGCAGGAACGTGAACATGTACCGCAGGTATCCGGCACCGTCCATCGCGGCAGCCTCGTCGATCTCACGTGGGATCGAGCTGAGGTAGCCGGTGATCAGCAGCGGCCCGACCCCGACACCCGACGCCATGATGAGGATGTATCCCAGCGCCGTGTCGTACAACCCCAGTCGGAGCGCCAGCTGGAAGACCGTCACGAGCGTGTTCGGCAGGAACAGCATGGCTGCGAACAGTCCCTGCCAGACCCTGGGGTGCTTGACGTACCCGCGGGCGACCGGGAAGCCGATCATCAACGACATCACTGTGCCGAGACCGGCCGCGACCAGGGTGTAGAGGACGGAGTTCAGCACGTAGGCGGCGAAGTTGCCCTGCTGCCAGGCGGAGCCGAAGTTCCCGAGCTGGAGGGACTGGACCAGGCCGGTCGGGTTGACGAGGAACTCGGTGTTGCTCTTCAGCGAGGTGTTGATGAGGAACAGCAGCGGGTACGCGTAGATGATGACCACGATCACCATCAACAGGTAGGACACAACCGCCAGCGGCTTGTTGCGCTTGACCCCCACGGGGGCGTTCTCGCGATGCTGGACGGCGGCGGTTTGCAGGGCGGCGGGGGCAGCGACGGGGACCGTGGTCATAGCACTGTCTCTCTCCTGCGAAGATAGGTCAGCGCTGCCAGCGACACGATCGCCACGATGACGAACTGGACGATCGAGATCGCCGCCGCGTACCCCTGCGACTGGACCGTCCCGCCCTGTGCTCCACCGAAACCTTGCGTGAAGATAGCCAGGCTCAGGACCTGAGTCGCCGGGTTGATCGGGCCGGTGAGCACATAGATGAGCTGGTAGCTCTGCAGCGAGCCGATGATGCACAGCAGCGTGTTCGCCGTCACCGACGGCGCCAGCAACGGGATCGTCACGAACCTCAGCCGCTGCCAGGCGGTGGCGCCGTCGATGTTGGCGACCTCGTACAGCTCCTGCGGGATCGCCTGCAAGCCGGCGAGGTAGATCACCACAGCCACCCCGATGCCGCTCCAGACCTGGACCACGATGACCAGGGTCATCGCCAGCTTGGGGTCACCGAAGAAAGCCGACGAGGTGCCGAAAGCGGCCCACACTCGGGCTGCGGGTCCGGCGGACGGGTTGAAGATCAGCGAGAAGATCAGGCCGATCACCGTCACCCCGAGGATCGTGGGCAGGAACACGACCGCTCGGGCGAGGTTGCGGCCCCGCAGCCGCTGGTTGAGCAGCACCGCGATCAACAGCGCGAGCAGGTTCTGAAAGACGGTCACCGCGATCGCGAACACGAACGTGTTCCGCAGAGCTGCCAGGTTGTAGCCGATCTGGGCGGCGGAGAAGAACGTCTGGTAGTTCTGCAGGCCGATCCAATGCGTCGCTAGGTAGGGCAACGAACGGATGTCGGTGAACGAGATCACAAGGATGCCGACCGCCGGGACCAACGAGAACACCACGACGAGGCTGATCCCGAGGGCGAACGTGAGCTGAGCAGTTGAGCGGCGCCCGAAGACGATGTAGTTGCGCAGCACCTCCGCCTTCGGACCAGTCACTTCCCGGCTTCCCAGTCCTTCTCGGCCGCATCAGCGGCTGCCTGGGCATCGCTGGAACCCATGGGTGTCACCGCGGTCCAGTTGAACGGCAAGGCTGCAGACTGGCCGGCCTTGGTGTTAGGGATCCAGATGGTGTCCCAGGCTGACTGGAAGTTCTTCGTGTACGAGGCGATGCCGGTGTAGAACGCATCCCCGGTCACACCGCTTTGGGAGGGCGCGAAGCCGGCCTGGTTGTTGAAGGCGCTGTAGTTGTCGGCGAAGGCCTGGAGCCACGCCATGGCGGCTGGGATGTTCTTCGCGTTGCTCGGCACGCCGAGGCTCAGCTCGACCTTGCCGCCCAGCGATGCGTTGTCGGCTGCGGTGTTGCTCGCCGGCAGCGGGAAGTAGCCGAAGTCCACC
>JAYUEA010000300.1:0-5006 GCA_043739465.1 Propionibacteriaceae bacterium | reverse complement strand
AGGCCTTCCAGATCGTCCCGAGCCAGCGGTTCCAGCTCAGCACCCGGGCCGACCCGCTCGATGTCTACCGGATGCTGCGCCGCCAGAACCCCAGCCCGTACATGTACCTGCTGCGCCTCCCCGACTTCTCCATCGTCGGCGCGAGCCCCGAGGCGCTCGTCACCGTCCGCGACGGCGCCGTGACGGTGCACCCCATCGCCGGCACGAAGCCACGCGGGGCGACCAGCAAGGAAGACGCCGCGTACGAGGCGGAGCTGACGAGCGACGAGAAGGAGGCGGCTGAGCATCTGATGCTCGTCGACCTCGGACGCAACGACGTCGGCCGCG
Organism: Propionibacteriaceae bacterium; assembly: GCA_043739465.1. Classification (GTDB taxonomy): domain Bacteria; phylum Actinomycetota; class Actinomycetes; order Propionibacteriales; family Propionibacteriaceae; genus Fen-668. Next base: position 4,679 of record JAYUEA010000300.1, on the reverse strand, counting down.
TGTCGGTCCCGGGCACCGTGAAGGTGCTCGAGTTCATGAACGTGCGGCGCTACTCCCACGTCATGCACCTCGAGGCCGAGGTCACGGGGACCCTCGCGCCCGGTCGTACAGCCCTCGATGCCACGCTCGCCGGGTTCCCGGCCGGGACGCTCTCCGGAGCTCCGAAGGTGCGGGCCATGGAGATCATCGACGAGCTCGAGAAGACCCGACGCGGCGTGTACGGAGGTGCCGTCGGCTACTTCGACTTCGCCGGCAACGCAGACACCGCGATAGCGATCCGTACGGCGCTGATCAAGGATGGCACCGCCTACGTCCAGGCGGGCGCGGGCGTCGTCGCCGACTCGGTGCCGGAGACCGAGGACACCGAGACGCAGAACAAGGCGGCATCGATCGTGCGGGCCGTACGTGCCGCAGACGCGATGCGCCGCTGGGCTTGACCGAGGTGCCGCGTCCCGGAAGGTGACGCGGACGCACGGTTCAGGCGAGAATGCGCGTACCCGAGTTTCGAGGAGCGAACCCATGAGCGATGTCGCCAAGCGGCAGACTCCACCCCCGTCGGCGGTGACCGAGCCCCAGCTGAGGCGGGAGCCCCGTGAGTACCACCACGGCGCGAGCCCGGCGAGCTGGATCGGCTCGATGGTGGCGCTCGTGGGAAGCGTGATCGGCTCCATCGGCTTCCTCGCGAACTCGATGCCCGTGATCGTTGCCGGCTTCGTCATGATCGGTCTCGCCCTCATCGCCACGGTCATGCTTCGCGCGCTCGGCTACGGCCAGCCGCCGCAGCACCAGGCGAAGTGACCGTCCTCGACGACATCATCGCGGGCGTCCTGGAAGACCTGGCCGTACGACGCGAGTCGGTGAGCCGCGCCGATCTGGAGCGCGCGATCATCGACGTCCCGCACGCACTCGACCCGATGCCCGCGTTCCGCAGCCCGCAGCTGTCGGTGATCGCCGAGGTGAAGCGACGCTCGCCGTCCAAGGGCCACCTCGCCGAGATCCCAGAGCCCGCGTCCCTGGCCGCCGAGTACGAGGCCGGTGGTGCGGCCGCGATCTCCGTCCTCACCGAGCAGCGGCGGTTCTCCGGGTCGCTGGCCGACCTCGACGCCGTGCGGGAGCGGGTTGCGATCCCGGTCCTGCGAAAAGACTTCATGGTCGATCCGTACCAGGTCTGGGAGGCCCGGGCTCACGGCGCCGACCTCATCCTGCTGATCGTCGCAGCCCTCGACGACGCCCGACTGCGGTCCCTGGCCGCAGAGGCGCACGACCTCGGCATGACCTGCCTCGTCGAGGTGCACACCGCCGAGGAGGTGGCACGCGCGCTGGACGCGGGTGCCGCTGTGCTGGGCGTCAACAACCGCGACCTCACGACGCTGCACGTGGACAAGGACATGTTCGCCCGTCTCGCTGACCTCGTACCGGCGGGTGTCGTCAAGGTCGCCGAGTCCGGTCTGAGCAACGCCGCCGACGCGGCGCGAGCGGCTGCCGCCGGGGCGGACGTAGTGCTCGTGGGGGAGGCGCTCGTGCGTGACCAGGAACCGCGACGCGCGGTGGCCGCCATGATCGCGGCCGGTACGCTCGCACGAAGCCGGAGCTGAGAGGACCTCATGACCACCCGCATGCCCGACGCCCAGGGGCACTTCGACCGTTTCGGCGGCCGGTACGTCCCCGAGGCGCTGTTCGCAGCCCTCGACCAGCTCGAGCGCGAGTTCCGGGTGGCGCTGGCCGACCCCGAGTTCGTCGACGAGCTGGGTTCGCTGCTGACCAACTACGCGGGCCGCCCGTCTCCTCTCACGGAGGCCACCCACTTCTCCACCCTCTGCGGGAACGCGACGGTGCTGCTGAAGCGCGAGGACCTCAACCACACCGGCTCTCACAAGATCAACAACGTGCTCGGCCAGGCGCTGCTGACGCGCCGGATGGGCAAGACCCGCGTGATCGCCGAGACCGGAGCCGGCCAGCACGGCGTGGCGACGGCGACCGCTGCGGCCCTGTTCGGCTTCGAGTGCACCGTCTACATGGGCGAGGTCGACACCAAGCGGCAGGCGCTCAACGTGGCGCGGATGCAGCTGCTGGGCGCGAAGGTGGTCGCGGTGGCCTCCGGCTCCCGGACCCTCAAGGACGCGATGAACGAGGCCCTGCGGGACTGGGTCGCCAGCGTCGACAACACCCACTACATCATCGGCAGCGTCGGCGGGCCGCACCCGTTCCCCGAGATGGTGCGCGAGTTCCAGCGGATCATCTCCACCGAGGCCAGGGCGCAGGTGCTCGACCGTTACGGCCGCCTCCCGGACGCCGTCCTCGCCTGCGTCGGCGGAGGCTCCAACGCGATGGGCGTCTTCGCCGACTTCATCGGTGACGAGTCCGTACGGCTCATCGGCTTCGAGGCTGCCGGCGACGGCGTCGAGACGGGTCGCCACGCAGCCACGATCACCGAGGGCAAGGAAGGCGTGCTGCACGGCATGCGCACCTATGTGCTGCAGGACGCCGATGGGCAGACCAAGGAGTCGCACTCGATCTCCGCGGGGCTCGACTACCCGGGCGTCGGCCCCGAGCACGCGTGGCTCGCGTCGACGGGCAGGGCCACGTACGAGCCCGTCACCGATGCCGAGGCCATGGAGGCGCTCAAGCTGCTCACGCAGACCGAGGGCATCATGCCGGCGATCGAGAGCGCCCACGCCCTGGCCGGCGCGATGCGGCTCGGTCGGAGCATCGCCGAGAGCGACCCCGCCGCGCGTCCGCTGTTCATCGTGAACCTGTCGGGTCGTGGCGACAAGGACGTGGACACGGCGATGACCTGGTTCGGCCTCGACGGCAACCCCGACGCCACGACCGGGGGCAAGGCATGACGTTCGAAACCGCGCGCCTGGGCAACTCAGGTCACGCCTACGCAGCAGCCAGCGCCGAGAACCGCGCGGCCCTGGTCGGCTACCTGCCGGTCGGCTACCCCGACGTCGCCACCTCGGTGGAGGCGATCGTGGCCCTCACCCAGGGCACCGACGGGGTCGGCTGCGACGTGATCGAGATCGGCATGCCCTACTCCGACCCGGTGATGGACGGGGTCGCGATCCAGCGGGCCGGTACGGCTGCGCTCGAGCGCGGAGTTCGTACGCACGACGTCTTCGGTGCCGTGGCCGCGGTCGCCACCACGGGCACGCCGGCCATGGTGATGACGTACTGGAACCTCGTCGACCACTACGGCGTCCGCGCGTTCGCGCGCGACGTCGCCGCCGCCGGGGGAGCGGGCCTGATCACGCCCGACCTCACCCCCGACGAGGCCGACGAGTGGATGTCCGCCAGCGACGAGTACGGGCTGGACCGGGTCTTCCTGGTCGCCCCGTCGAGCACTGACGAACGCATCGCCTCGACCCTCGCGGCCTGCCGCGGCTGGGTGTACGCGACGTCGGTGATGGGCGTGACGGGCGCGCGCAGCGAGACCTCGATCGCCGCCCCGACCCTGGTGCGCCGGATCCGGGAGATCGACGGCACGTTTCCCATCGGCGTCGGCCTGGGCGTCTCCAACGGCGACCAGGCAGCATCGGTCGGCTCCGCAGCGGACGGCGTCATCGTGGGCTCGGCCCTGGTCTCGACCCTGTTGGCCGCGGAGGCGGCGGGGACGCCGGGCGACCTGACCGCGCTGCGTGCGCTGGTGAGCGACCTCGCGGCGGGGGTGCGCCGGGTGGGGCGTCCGTGAGGCGTCGCGACCTGCTCCTGGGCGCCGGCTCGCTGGCGCTGCTCGCCGGCTGCTCGCAGCCCGACGACCGACCTGCGCTCATCACCGGCAACGCGACCCCCGGCACGTACAAGGGCGCCGAGCTCGACCCGGCCCGTTCGTACACGCTGCCCGACACGATCCTGCTCGACTCCAGCGGGGCCTCGTACCACCTCCGCTCGGGCACCGCAGCGGCCCCGGTGACCGCACCCGTGACGCTGCTGTTCTTCGGCTACTCGAACTGCCCGGACGTCTGCACGGGGATCATCGCCGACGTCGCGACGGCCCGGAACCGGATGGCCGCCGACCTCAAGGGAAAGGTCCGGATCGTCGTGGTCACCACCGATCCCTCCCGTGACACGCCGCCCGTGCTGAAGACGTACCTCGACCGGATCGACCCGAACCTCATCGGTCTCACAGGAGACCTCGCCACAATCGTCACGGTTGCGGAGAGCGTCGGAGTGCCGATCGACGACGCGCAGAAGCTCCCGAGCGGCGGGTACGAGGTCGTTCACGGCACGCAGGTGATCGGTTTCGGCAAGGATCACCAGGCGGCCGTGGTCTGGACCTACCCGACGACCGTGGGCGACTTCCGCACCGACTTCGAGACCCTGGCCCGTAGCTAGTGGCCCGTTACCTTGATTCGTTGACGCTTGGTGCGCCCCTGGCACGCACCTCGCGGCGTTGCCGAAGCTCACCAGACGACCCGGTATGTCTCCGCTGCGGCGCTTTGCGATGCACGCAACCAGGACCACGCCAACCGCAAACGAATCAAGGCAACGCCCCACGAGCCGTGGCTAGCCGTGGTCGGACGTACGACCACGCCCGCCCTGTGCGAACAGGTGGCAACCGGGTGATCAGGGTCGGGCACGTCCGGCCCGGCATGCCAGGATGGCAATCGCCGATCCCGGCACCGACGTCACAAAAGAACGAGGCCCTCGCCCGTGCTGACCATCCTGGCCAAAGCGAT
>JAYUEA010000299.1:0-5027 GCA_043739465.1 Propionibacteriaceae bacterium | reverse complement strand
CGCCTTGATGGTGCGCAGGGCGACGTCGCGGTCCTGGACGAGTCCGTACAGGATGTCGAAGTTCGCGCGGAACTCGTCGTCTGCCGTGTACAGGTGGTAGTTGACAGGCGTAAGGATGGAGTCGAAGTCGTGGCGGCGCAGCGCCTCGGCATGCACGATAGGCGCCTGCTCCGTGTGGCCGGTGATGCCTATCCAGTTCACGATGCCCTCTTCCTTGGCCCGTACGAACGCCTCGATCGCGCCGCCGGGGGCGAAGACCTTGTCGAGCTCCGGCAGGTCGCAGACGGCGTGGATCTGCCACAGGTCGATGTGATCGGTGTGCAGCAGCTCGAGCGAGCGGTTCAGCTCACGCCACGCGTCGTCCGCACGACGCTCCGTGGACTTCGTGGCCAGGAACACCTGGTCGCGCACCCGCTCGACCGTCGGGCCCATGCGCTCCTCAGCATCCCCGTACGACGCTGCCGTGTCGAGGTGGTTGATGCCGGCGGCCATCGCCTGCGCCATCGACGCGTCGGCCACCGCCTGCGTGACGTCTCCCAGTGCCGCAGCCCCGTACACGAGCACGCTCGTCTCGTGACCGATTCGGCCAAGCCTGCGCTTCTCCATGGTGTCCTCCCCGTTCAGCTCTGATGTCGTCCCACGTGAAACGATACGACCGTGACGACCGCATCATCGCGCAGATCGGGGGAGTGGTAGGGCACGCGGCCCGCGGCTCGCCCGAGTCGGCGAAGTTCTCGGCGTCGGCGTCGGCGTCGTTGAGGTCAACGAGCCCGACCGTACGGACACGTGTCACCACCGCCTCGACCATACCGACGGCATCGACTCGAAGCGGAATCGCGCGGGGCGACAGCGACCACCTCTCCGTACCGCGTGGTGCTCGTCGTGCTGACCGAGCGAACCCTGTCGTAGTACCGCGCGTCGATCGAGACTCTTGCGCATCCGGAGGCTAGTCCACGTACGACGCGACCCCCGGTCCTGAAGGGCCGGGGGTCGTGACGATCGTGTGCTGGGTGCTCAGTCGACCTTGTCCGTCTCGTCGTGGATCTTGAGAGCCACTTGGCGGAGCTTGTCGGAGTGGGCCTTGGCGTGGTGAGCACAGAAGAGCAGTTCGCCGCCGTTCTCGAACTTCACGCGCAGGTAGGCCTGGGCGCCACAGCGGTCGCAGCGGTCAGATGCGGTCAGGGACTCGTCATAAACGGTGGTGCTCACAATGCCTCTCTTCCCCCGGCCGGAGCCGTCGTGTTGGGGTGATGCCTCTATCGTCGCACCGACTGCGTTACAGGCGGTGCATCTGAAGAACGTGCTCACGTTGCGAGTTTGTTCCAGTTTGCTTACGTGGGGTGTCGCAAACCTGAGTCTACTCCGCTCAACCTCTGCGTCCCGACGGTGTCCAGGGCCTGCCCAGGGCGTGCCTCGCGGGAAACGTCGGCCGCTCCGGATAGCCTCATCGGGTGACCTCGGAACTGTCCTCTCGCTCGCGTGCCCGTGCTCCGCAGGCCCTCGGCCACGACTACGAGGCCCGCCATCTGCTGGTCTTGGAGGGCTTGGAGGCTGTACGGAAGCGGCCCGCGATGTACATCGGGTCCACCGACACCAAAGGCCTCATGCACTGCTTATGGGAGATCATCGACAACTCGGTCGACGAGGCGCTGGCCGGCTTCGGCGAGCAGATCGAGGTCGAGCTCCGTCACGACGGCTCCATCTTCGTCGCCGACCACGCCCGAGGCGTTCCCGTCGACAAGCACCCGGGTACGGGGCTGTCGGGTGTCGAGGTCGTCTACACCAAGCTCCACGGGGGCGGGAAGTTCGGTGGTGGGGCCTACAGCGCGACAGGCGGACTGCACGGTGTGGGAGCGTCGGTCGTCAACGCCCTGTCGAGCAGGCTCGACGTCGAAGTGGACCGCGGCGGTGTCACGTACGCGATGAGCTTCCGGCGTGGCACACCTGGCGTCTTCGACGGCGACGGACCGACGGCGACCTTCACGCCCACCTCGGAGCTGCGCAAGGTGGGCAAGGTCGGCAAGGCCGTCACGGGCACCAGGGTGCGCTACTGGCCCGACCGCCAGATCTTCCTGCCCGACGCGCAGCTGGCGTGGGAGCCCTTGCTGAACCGCGCGCGGCAGACGAGCTTCCTCATCCCCGGGCTCTGCATCGTCGTGAACGATGCCCGAGGCCACGAGGTCATCACCGAACAGTTCCAGCATGACGGCGGCATCTCGGAGTTCTGCGAGTACCTGGCGAACGACCACCCAGTGACCGAGATCGTGCGCCTCAAGGGACACGACCTGTTCACCGAGACCGTGCCGATGCTCGACGACAACGGGTCGATGACCCCGACCGACGTCGAGCGCGACCTGGAGATCGACATCGCGCTGCGCTGGGGGACCGGCTACGACACGGTCAACCAGTCCTTCGTGAACATCATCGCGACGCCCAAGGGCGGCACCCATCAGCAGGGGTTCGAGCGGGGGCTGGTGAAGGCGTTCCAGCGCGGGCTGGACGGCACCCGGATCATGAAGGCCGGCGAGGAGCTGCTCAAGGACGACATCCTCGAGGGCCTCACAGGAGTCGTCACGGTGCGGCTGGCCGAGCCGCAGTTCGAGGGCCAGACCAAGGAAGTCCTCGGTACGCCGGCCGTGGCGCGCATCACGGCGAAGATCGTCGAGACCGAGCTGACGGCCTACCTGACCTCCACCAAGGCTTCCACGAAGGCCCAGGCGCGTGCGGTCATGGAGAAGGTCGTCGCGGCCGCTCGCACCCGCGTCGCGGCCCGGTCGCACAAGGAGGCGCAGCGCGCGAAGAACGCGCTCGAGTCGTCGACCCTGCCGCCGAAGCTCGCCGACTGCCGGTCGAACGACGCGGACCGTACCGAGCTGTTCATCGTCGAGGGCGACTCGGCCATGGGCACGGCCAAGCTGGCGCGCAACTCGGAGTTCCAGGCACTGCTGCCGATCCGAGGCAAGATCCTCAACGTCCAGCGGGCGTCCGTGACCGACATGCTCAAGAACGTCGAGTGTGCCTCGATCATCCAGGTCGTCGGTGCCGGCTCGGGACGCAGCTTCGACATCGATCAGGCGCGCTACGGGAAGATCATCTTCATGGCCGACGCCGACTCGGACGGCGCCCACATCCGTACGCTGCTGGCGACGCTGTTCTTCAAGTACATGCAGCCCATGGTCGAGGCGGGGCGCGTCTACACCGCCGTCCCGCCGCTGCACCGGTTCGAGATCTCGAACCCGCGCAAGGGCCAGGAGAAGTACATCTACACCTACTCCGACCCCGAGTACCAGAGGAAGGCCGCGGAGCTCACGAAGCGAGGCATCGCGTTCAAGGAGCCGCAGCGCTACAAGGGGCTCGGCGAGATGGACGCCGACCAGCTGGCTGACACGACGATGTCGCCGAAGCACCGCACCTTGCGCCGCCTCACCGTCGACGACGTCGTGGGCGCCGCGAAGACCTTCGAGAAGCTCATGGGCAACGATGTGGCGCCGCGCAAGGAGTTCATCATCGAGGGGGCGTACGCGCTCGACGCCGACCGGATCGACGCGTAGAGCGCCCCGACGACGACGGTTTGCGTGGAAAGCACTGCTTCGGGTAGTACGTGTGTGTGACCGAAGACTTCGACGACCTGCTCGCCGCCAACCTGCGCTACTCCACGCAGGCGCCGCGGAACTTCGACGGCATCGCACACGCAGGCGTCGCTGTCGTGACCTGCATGGACTCCAGGCTGCAGCCGCTCGAGATGCTCGGCCTGTACCTGGGTGAGGCGAAGATCCTGCGCACCCCCGGCGGACGCGTCACCCCCGATGCGCTGATCGGGTGCGTCCTGGGGGCACATCTGCTGCACGTCGACCGGATCCTCGTCATCGCGCACACCCGCTGCGCCATGGCGAGCGGGACCGACGAGGAGATCCGCGAACGCATCCTCAACGCGACCGGCGCCGATCTGGGAGACCTGACGATCGGCGCGACACCCGACCAAGAGGTCGCGCTGATGGCGGACGTCGAGCTGTTGCGGAGCCATCCCGCGCTGGCAGGTCGGGTCACCGTCGGAGGCTTCGTGTACGACGTCGACTCGGGGCTGCTCCACGAGATCTGCTGAAGCTTTCCGCTCCGCAGCTCCTCGTCTATGACCGTTGGGCTCTGCCCTCCGCCGAGCACGACGATCATCGACTGCTCCAGGATCTGCCCGTCCGCGTGCCCGGGACCTGCGACCAGCTGGAGGCCGTACGGACTGAGCCCGAGCCCGGGAGCGAGGGATGCGAGCAGTGCCTTCGGGACGGGACGCAGTGGGTGGCTGTGCGCATGTGCCTGGTCTGGGGAACGTTCGGCTGCTGCGACTCGTGAATCGGGCGCCACGCGACGGCTCACTTCACCACGACCGGGCACCCGGTGATGCGGAACATCATGCCGGGTGAGGCCTGGCGCTGGTGCTACGTCGATCAGCTGCTCGGGTGATTCATACCACCGAGCGCGTACCTATCCCGTCGATCGGCTGAGCCGCCGGCGTGCCCGATCCGTCGCGGCGCGAGTCAGGCGTGGGCAGCGTGATCGGCGAGCCGGAGGCCGCTGCGGCGACGGCGGGAGCGGGACCGACCCAGGCCCGCTGCAGGATGTCCTCGCCCTTCAGGAAACGGTGGCACCGGACACCGCCTGTCGCGCGTCCCTTGGCCGGGTACTCGGACATGGCCGTGACCTTGACCGAGCCCGTGTCTGTACCCGGGAGCGCGCCCGACGACCCGGCCACGGTGACGACCTCGCAGTCGTCTGGAAGTACGGCACCGAAGAAAACCACCTTGGCGCCCTTGGCCAGGCTGACGCCGGCCATGCCGCCACCCGAGCGGCCCTGCGGCCTGACCGATGAGGCGGCGAAGTGGAGCAGAGACGCATCGGAGGTGACGAAGACCAGCTCGGCGGACTCGTCCATCAGCTCGACGGCACCGACGACCCGGTCGCCGTCGTCGAGACGGATGAGGTCCCACGAGTCTTTGCCGATGATCTCCGGATTGGTGCGCTTCACCACGCCT
>JAYUEA010000298.1:0-5057 GCA_043739465.1 Propionibacteriaceae bacterium | reverse complement strand
CAGTCGAGAAGGATCGCGTGCCCTTCCGTACATCTCAGGCTCGCCGCCTGGTCCATGCCGCCGGTAGGTGCCTCGGCGATGACGTTCTCGGCCTTCTGGCACAGGCTGGCGAGGGTCGCGCGGGTGGCATCGTCGGCCAGCAGCCCCAGCCCGAACAGGTCGCTTGCCGCCGCGCCGACCGCACCCTCGAGGGCAGCCGAGCTGGACAGGCCCGCACCGACGGGGACCTCCGAGTGGATCGCGACGTCGAGCCCACCGACGAGGTGGCCCGCCTCGCGCAGCGCCCAGAGCACGCCCGCCGGGTAGCGCGCCCAGCCCTTCGGCACCCCTGGTGCGATGTCGTGCAGAGCGACCTCGACGACTCCCTGTCCGATGGTCGAGCTGAAGCGCAGCTGGCCGTCGGCGCGGCGACGGGCGGCCACGTACGTGCGCTGCGGCAGAGCGATCGGCAGCACGAGCCCCTGGTTGTAGTCGGTGTGCTCGCCGATGAGGTTCACGCGACCGGGCGACTCCCAGACCCCCTCGGGGTCGTCACCGAAGACGGTGCGGAAATGGTCGGTGACTGTGCTCATGATGGGCCCCTTCGCTCTACTTGTCGTCACTGTACGGGGATGGCTCGGGCCCCGAGCAGGAGCCGCCCCGTTCCCTGTCTGGGACGAATCCGCCACTCGAGGCTCCGCAGGGCCCTTCTGGAGCCTTCTACACCCGTCGAGTACGCAAATCATCCCGCTACTCGCGACACTAGAGTCGTGGCATGACCGACGGACTCACCCAGGCCACCGCGAAGATGCGCGCCGCCGGGGTCACAGACACTGCGATCGTGATCTTCGCCGACTACTACGCCCAGCTGGTCTCCGGCGCCACGGGCATCGTCGCTGAGTCCACAATCGCCCCTATCGGCGACGTGACAAGGCTCGATGACATCGCTGAGACCCCCGAGGACGTGGATGCGTTCGCCAAGACGGTGATGATCCGGCTCAACGGAGGGCTGGGTACGTCGATGGGGCTGAGCAAGGCCAAGTCTTTGCTGCCTGTACGGGACGGGCTGAGCTTCCTCGACCTCATCGCCCGTCAAGTGCTGGCGGCGCGGGCCCAGTACGGCGTACGGCTCCCGTTGCTCTTCCTCCACTCGTTCAACACCCAGGACGACTGCCTCGCGGCCCTGTCGGCCTACCCCGACCTGCCGGTCGAGGGTCTGCCGCTCGACATGGTGCAGTCGCAGGAGCCGAAGCTGCGGGCTGACGACCTGACCCCCGTGGAGTGGCCGGCCGACCCGAAGCTCGAGTGGTGCCCACCGGGCCACGGCGACATCTACCCGACGCTGCTCGACTCGGGCGTGCTGGACGCGCTGATCGCGGCCGGCTTCCGCTACGCGAACGTGTCCAACTCCGACAACCTCGGCGCGTCCCCGAGCGCGGCGCTGGCCGGCTGGTTCGCCCGTACAGGCGCTCCGTTCGCCGCGGAGATCACCCCCCGCACCCCGATGGACGTCAAGGGCGGCCACCTCGCGCGGCGCCTCTCCGACGGCCAGCTGATCCTGCGCGAGTCGGCGCAGACCACCGCGGACGACATGCGGTACTTCACCGACGCGACCATCCACCCGTACGCCTCCACGAACAACCTCTGGTTCGACCTGCAGGTGCTGCGGGACGTGCTGCGCGAGCGCGGCGGCGTGCTCGGGCTGCCGATCATCCGCAACGCCAAGACGGTGGACCCCAAGGACCCGGCCAGCCCCGAGGTCATTCAGATCGAGTCGGCGATGGGCGCCGCGATCGAGGTCTTCGAGGGTGCGACGGCGATCGTCGTGCCGCGCAGCCGGTTCCTGCCGGTGAAGACGACGAACGAGCTGGTGCTGCTGCGCAGCGACGTGTACGAGTGGGGCGCCGACGACATCCCGCGCGCGACCGTGGATGCGTTGCCGGTCGTGAGCCTGTCGGGCTCGTACAAGACGATCGGCGGCCTCGAGTCCCGCATGCCCTCGCCGCTGCACCTCCGGGAGGCCACCTCGCTCACAGTGACCGGCGACTGGACGTTCGGTACGGGCATCTCGGTAATCGGCGATGCCACGCTGGGCGCCGAGGGCGGTCACCTCTCGGACGGCGCCACCTTGCGCTGACCCGCGTGAGACAGAGCCTGTCGCGAGCCGGCCACCCTGCCACACAGAACACCCCTACCGTGACGGAACACCCCACGTGCGGGGTGTTCCGTCATGTTCGGGGTGTTCTGTCGGACCGGGACTAACCCGAACGGGTCAGAAGATCCGGTTGACGATGCTTGCCGGGGCGGCGAGCAGTGCGTCGATCTCGTCGTCGAGCTTGACGAGCGTCATCGAGGCGCCGGCCATCTCGAGCGATGTGCAGTACTCGCCGACGTAGCTGCGGGTCGCGGTGATGCCCTGGGCGGCGAGCTTCTCGGCGGCGATGCCGTACAGCAGGTACAGCTCGCTGATCGGCGTACCACCCAGCCCGTTGATCATCAGCGCGACCTTGTCGCCCGACGAGAAGGGCAGGTCCGGAACGATCGCGTCGAGCAGGATGTCGACGATCTCGTTCGCGGACACGACGGTCGCGCGGCGACGGCCAGGCTCTCCGTGGATGCCGACGCCGACCTCCATCTCGTCGTCGCCGAGGTCGAACAGCGGCGTACCCTTGGCCGGCGGCGTGCACGCGGTCAGCGCGACGCCCATGGTGCGGGTGACCGAGTTGACCTTCTCGCCCACGCGTACGACCTCCTCCAGCTCTGCGCCTTCCTCGGCCTTGGCCCCGCAGGCCTTCATGACGAAGAAGTTGCCGGCCACGCCGCGGCGGCCGACGGTCCAGGTGGAGTCCTTGACCGCGACGTCGTCGTCGATGAACAGGGTGGTCACCTTGAGGCCGTCGGCCTCTGCGAGCTCCTGGGCCATCTCGAACGCCATCCGGTCGCCGGTGTAGTTGTTCACCAGCAGCAGGACGCCCTTTTCGGACGCAAGCAGCTTGGCCGTCTGGTACACGTAGTCCGACGGCGGCGCCGCGAACACGTCGCCCGGGCAGGCAGCGTCGAGCATGCCGGGGCCGACCACCATGACGTGCGCCGGCTCGTGGCCGGAGCCGGAGCCCTGGACGATGCTGACCTTGTTGTTGTTGGGCGCATCGGACCGCATGATCAGGTTGTAGGCCGGGACGTACGTGATGGTGTTCGGGTTGGCCGCAGCGATGCCCTTGAGCATCTCGGGGACGAACTGCTTCGGATCGTTGACGAACTTCTTCATGGACGTTCTCCTTCTTGGAGTTGGGTGCGTGTTACGCAGGCCAGTCGTCGGCCAGCTTTTCGAGGAGCACGGCGATGGCCATCGCGCCGGCATCGACCGACCCGATGCTCCGCTCGCCGGTGTACGAGGCACGGCCCCGGCGGGCCTGCATCGTCTTGGTGTTCTCCGCCGCCTCACGGGCGGTCGTCGCCATGGCGCGTACGACCTCGGCGGGGGGCTTGCCTGCCGCGGACTCGGCCTCGAGGGTGTCGATGGCCGGTACGAGGGAATCCATCAGCGTCTTCTCGCCGAGCTCTGCCTTGCCGCGGGCCTTGATGCCCTCGACGGACGCCCGTAGCGCCCGTACCACGTCGGAGTACGTGAACTCGTCGAGCCCGCGCAGCTGGGTACCGGCTCGCAGCATCGCGGTGCCCCAGATCGGTCCGGACGTGCCGCCGATGCGGGCGGACACGGCGCCGGCGATCTTGATGAGGAACGTGCCGGGGTCGGACCGGTCGATGTTCGCCCAGTCCTCCTTCACGATCTCGAACCCCCGGGCCAGGGAGTATCCGAAGTCGCCATCCCCGACGACGGCGTCGAGGTCGCCGAAGTACGTCTCGTTGTCGAGGATGGTCTCGGTGATCGTCGACATCACGAACTCGACGTCCGCGAGGGTTCCCGTCATTGTCTGCTCCTAACCGTTGATGAGATGGGCGATGTCCGACAGGGCGACATAGCCCTGCTGGGCGAACGCAGGCGGCTTGCGCAGGGGGGTGCCGGTGAACGGGTGTCCGGGGTCTCCGAGGTTCGGCAGCACGATCGCAGCGTGGGAGAAGTCGTCGGAATGCGTGTAGCTGCTCACCGTGACCAGCACGGACAGCCCCGCACCGACGGCGGCCTCGACCCCGATGCCGCTGTCCTCGACGACCAGGCACTCGGCGGCGTCGAGCCGCAGGTCGGCCAGCACCTTGAGGTAGATGTCCGGAGCCGGTTTCTTGTGGGCGACGATGTCGCCGGCGAAGACGTGGCAGCGCGCGTACGAGTCCGCGCCGACCACGTGCCGCAGCACAGCCCGTACCGACTTCTCTGCAGAGGTCGACGCGATCGCCACGGTCCAGCCGGCGGCCAGCGCCTCGGCGACGAGGCGGTGGATACCGGGACGTCCAGGCAGGAGGCCGGCGTCCACGCGCTCGGTGAACAGCTCGGTCTTGCGGGCATGGAGGTTCTTGATGAGCGCCGCATGGTCCTCCGGGTACTGGCTGAGGCCGGCGTTCGCGAGGACCTCGTGCGTGATCGCGCTCGCGATCCGCTCCTTGCCGCCGCCGATGCGCAGCTTCTGCGCGTACGCGGCGTCGCTCCAGGTGATCGGCAGACCGAACTCGGCGAATGCGAGGTTGAACGCGGGAAGGTGCCCGTCACGCTCGGTGTCGGCGAGCACCCCGTCGCAGTCGAAGATCAGCGCGGGCATGGCTCAGGCCTTCCCCGCGCTGCCGAACACGTGGGCGTAGGAGATCGTCATCTCCCGTACGGCCTTGCTCACGGGCGCGAACAGGCTCGGCGGGTCCCACTTCCCGGCGGCGCCGGCCGTCTTCAGGTAGGCCAGGCTCGACTTCATGAACATCTCCTTGAGCGCGGTCGAGATGTTGACCTTGGCGCAGCCGCGGGCGATGCAGTCCTGGAACTGCGCGTCGGTCAGGCCGCTGCCGCCGTGGAGCGCGATCGGTACGGGATGTGCCGCGACCAGGTCGCTGACCCGCTGGAAGTCGAGGACGGGCGCGCGCTTGTACGTGCCGTGCGCGTTCCCGATCGCCGGCGCGAAGCAGTCGACGCC
>JAYUEA010000297.1:0-5083 GCA_043739465.1 Propionibacteriaceae bacterium | reverse complement strand
CGGAGGTAGGCAGAGCCGCCGGGTCCGGCGGGCGCGGGCCCTGCGAGAACAGCAGGTAGCAGGTGCCGCCGACCAGGCCGTCGCAGCTGGCGCCGACGTAGGAGCCGGCGGGCCTGGCGTCGTACACGTTCCTCTTCAGCACGCTGAAGCCGGCACCCTCGAGGGTCGCCTGCGCGTTCGGGGCCGACATGCCGGACGTGCGCGGCACGGACGCCTTCTGCCCGCTGAGGATCGCCTCCGGCGGGTCCACGAAGTCAGTCGCCGGGAGGCCGGCGGTGGCCTTGGTCATCGCGGGGGTCCAGATGTCGCCGGCGTCACCCGAGCCGGTGCCCTCCAGGTACCAGCCGCCCGGCAGCTGCAAGTTCTTGAGCGAGCCGTTATGCCCGGCCCAGTACGACTGGTACTTGGGCGACTTGTCGATGGCGACCATTGCGATGCCGGCAACGTTCGGCGTGTAGCCCGCGAACCAGACGGCAGCGTTGGAGTCGATGGTTCCGGTCTTGCCGGCCTCCGGGCGGCCTCCGGGCAGCCGCACCCGATAGCCCGTGGCTCCGGGCACCGACATCACAGACTGCAGGATGTAGTTCACCCCGTCGGCAACCTCGGGCCGGATGGCCTGCTTGCAGTTGGCGCCCTGGGTGGCGACGGCGGCTCCCGAACGCGAGGTGATGGCGCTCACGATGATCGGGTCGCAGCGCACGCCCCGGGCTGCGAAGGTCGCGAACCCGACCGCCATCGACAGCGGGGTCACTTCGGCGACCCCCAGGGTGAAGGATGGGATGTAGGAGTACTTCTGCACCATCGACTCGCCGGTCGACAGCTGCACGCCGGCGGCCTCGGCCATCCGGGCCGACTGGCAGATCCCGGCAAGGGCCTCCAGGCCCATGAAGTACGTGTTGACCGAGTGCTGGGCCGCCGTCTTCATGTCGAGCTCGGCGTAGCTCCCGGCCGAGTTGGGCAGCTTGTAGTCCTGGTTGAACTTGAACGCGATGTCGGCCCCAGCAGCGTCGCAGGTGCGGAACACCTTGTCCTTGAACTGGATGTTGGTGGTTCCGGGCAGCTTCTTCGTGACGGGGATCCCGCGGTCGAGGGCTGCAGCGATCGTGAACGCCTTGAACGTTGACCCGGCCTGGTAGCCCTCGGCACCGCCCATCAACGCGGAGACGGCGTAGTTGTAGAAGGTCTCGCCGGCATCGGCGTTGGTGCCCATCACCGGCCGGCTCTGCGCCATGGCGAGGATCAGCCCGGTGCCCGGCTGGACCTCGACCATCGTGCTGATGACGGGGTCGGTCGGCTTGGCGCGATCGGAGACTGCCTTCTGGGCCGCGTCCATCGATGCGGGATCGATGGCGGTCTTGACGACGAGTCCACCCCGGTAGATCGTGTTCCGACGCTCCTCGACGGTCGCGCCGAGGGCGGTGTTCTGAAGCAGGGACTTCTCGACGTACTGGCACATGAACGGGTACTTGGTCCCCACGCAGCCCTTCTTGTTGGGGAGGACCTTCGCTGCGTCGAAGCCCGTGGCCTTCGCGGCCGCCGCGTCAGCGGGCGTGATCAGGTTCAGCTCCAGCATGCGGTTGAGCACGACGTTGCGACGGTCGAGCGCAGCCTGGGGGTGGTAGACCGGGTCGGTGGCGACCGGGTTCTGCGCCAGGCCGGCGATCATGGCGGCCTGCGTGAGCGTGATGTCCTTGGCGGAGACGTTGAAGTAGTGACGGGCAGCGGCCTCGACGCCGTACGCACCGTCGCCGAAGTAGGCGATGTTGAGGTAGCGGTTGAGGATCTCGTCCTTGGAGTACTTGCTCTCCAGCGCCACCGCGTAGCGCAGCTCAAGGAACTTGCGGGCGAGCGTCTGCTCCTGGGCGTCGGTGACGCCCGCCTGGTCGCCTGCCGCCTGAGCCGCCTCGACGCGTACCTGCTTCACGTACTGCTGGGTCAACGTCGACCCGCCTTGTACGGAGCTGCCGCTGCCGGTGCGTACGAGCGCACGCAGCGTGCCCTTGATGTCCAGCGCGCCGTGCTGGTAGAAGCGAGTGTCCTCGATCGCGATCTGCGCAATCTGCATGATCGGAGAAATCTGGTCCAGGGAGACGAGCACGCGGTTCTCGTCGTACAGCTCGGCCAGCGGCTTGCCGTCGGCCATCAGCACGACCGTCTTGTCGGAGGCGGGCTTGATGTCGAGGTCGGCCGGAAGGCTGTCCATTCTGTCCGCGACGTACTTGGCGGACGAGCCGCCGATCGCCGCCACCGGGACGGCGAGGCCCGCGACCAGCAGGCCAGCGAGCACGCTGACGGCGACGAACATCGCCATCGCGTACACCTTGGGGCCGACTTGAGGTGAACTCATGGACTCTAGGGTAGGTGAGGCGGCTGTGTTCGCCGAACTGGAAGGTCCGCCGGTATCACCCACGCGTCGAGGAACTAGGCAGATCGCGCGTCTCTGTGTACTTTGACCATTACTTGCCACGAATTGTGAGCGACAGTGTTGTCGCTCTGCTCGAAGGGAAAAACCGCATGCCGGTGCGTCATGACGACGAATGGACGCTTGAGGCCAAGTGCCGAGGCAAGCAGGACGAGCTGTTTCCTGACGGGGCAGACCAGAAGCGTGTACGGGCCCTGTGCTCGGGCTGCACGGTACGCACCGAATGCCTCGCCGAGGCCCTCGACAACCGCATCGAGTGGGGCGTCTGGGGCGGTATGACCGAGCGTGAGCGTCGCCAGCTGCTCCGGCAGCGGTCAGACGTCGAGGACTGGGGTCTCGTGCTCCTCGGAAAGTCCAGCGCCGCGGCCCAGAAGTAGTCCCAGCTCCCTCACCGCGTCGAGGTCCGTGACCTCGCGCTCCAGGGACGGCGCCAGCGTGACCGGCAGGGTCGTCGGCAGCGCCTTCAGCATCCGTGCGTGCTGCGCCCGCCAGGTCACCCACGAGCTCTGCCACCAGTCGTACGCCTCCGGCTGCTGGAGCAGGTCCGCCTCCGCGGCCGAGGTCAGGCTCACGGCCGGAGACACCCGGTTGACCACGACACCGCGGGCCGTGGTCTTGCGTCCCCGCAGCTGGTCGGAGAAGAAGCGCGCCTCGTCGAGCGCCGCCTTCCGCGGGCTGGCGACGATGACGAAGGCGGCAGCGGGGGAGGCGAGCAGAGCACGTACGACAGCGGCGCGGCGCCGGAACCCGGTCATCACCGTCTCGAACGCGGACGCGAACACTTGCAGGTCGCTGAGCGCCTTGCTGCCGATGATCGTGGAGATCAGCCGGGTGACCTGCGACAAGCCCGCGCTCAGCAGCTTCAGGGGGCCGCTGCTGGGTGCGAGCAGCTGCAGCACGGGGCCTTCGGCCAGGCGGTCGAGCCGCGCGGGCGCGTCGAGGAAGTCGAGCGCTGACCGTGAGGGCGGGGTGTCGACGACGATGAGGTCCCAGCGGTCGCCGTCCAGCGACTGCTCGTACAGCTGGCCCAGCTTCTCCGTCGCCATGTAGTCCTGCGTGCCGGAGAACGAGGTCGAGAGCGCTTTGTAGAACGGGTTCCGGAGCACCTCGTCGACGCGGTTCTTCGGGGCGTGCGACCGTACGGCGTCGTCGAAGGTCTGGGTCATGTCGAGCATCATCGCGTCGAGGCTGCCGCCACTGATGCCGGGTACGGGCTGGGGGTCGCCGCCCAAGCCCGCGAGCCCGAGCGCCGTGGCCAGGCGCTTCGCCGGATCGACGGTGATGAGAACGACACGGCGTCCCGACTCGGCGGCCGCAACAGCGATGGCGGCGGACACCGAGGTCTTGCCGACACCGCCGGTGCCGCACGTGACCACGACCCGAACGTCGGAGTCAGCGATCAGCCCGGTCACGTCGAACAGCTTCCTCACGCCGCAGCCCACCCCGCGGCGAGCACGTCGGCGATGCGTCCGAGGTCGTCGGGCCCGACCTCGTCGGGCAGCAGGTCGATGGTGAGGGCAGACGGTCGGTCGAGCTCGGTCAGACGCTGTGCCAGGGTCTCGGCCCACGGCTGCTGGTCGGCGAACACGGCGCGATCGCGTTCCCACGCCGACAGCAGCGCGCCGTCGGTCACGGCCGAGGGCAGGGGTGGTGGGTCGCCGGCCACCTGGTTGACGACGACGCGCCCGATGGCGATCCCGTGGCGGGTGAGTGCGTCGATGGTCTCGAGCGTCTCGGTGACCGCCATCTCCGAGAGGGTGGTGACCAGGTGGACCTTGGTCGACGGCGACCGGAGCAGCTCCATGATCGACTGCGCCTGAGGGGCGATGGGCCCGACCCCCATGACCTCCGCGAGCGCGTCGCCGGCCGTGAGGAAGGTCTCGATCCGGCCGGTCGGGGGAGCGTCCATGACGATCGCGTCGACCGGGTGGGGCGACCCCTTCAGGCGCCGTCGAGCCGCCTGGTAGACCTTGCCTGTCAGCAGCACGTCGCGCAGCCCGGGGGCCAGCTCCGTGGCGAAGTCCACGAATCCCGTCTTCTCGAGGATCGTGCCGGCGACGCCGAGGCGGACATGGCTTTCGAGGTAGTCGCGCAGGGCGTGGCTCGAGTCGACGCTGAGCATGCGGAGCGACTGGCCCGACAACGCGACCGTACGTTCCTGGCCGTCGGGGATCTTCGGCAGACCCGTCGCCTCGGACAGGCCGTGCCGCGACTCGACCTCGCAGACGAGTGTCTTGTCGCCTGTACGAGCCAGCATCAGGGCGAGGGCGATGGCGATGGTGGTCTTACCTGTACCGCCCTTGCCGCTGACGATGTGCAGCGGCGCGGCGTCGGGCATGCCCCCAGCGTACGGCCGCGCCCATCACCGCCGTCGCCACGCGTGGCCCGTTACCGTGATTCGTTGACGCTTGGTCGGCCTGGCACGCACGTCGCGGCGTTGCCGAAGCTCACCAGACGACCCGGTATGGCTCCGCTACTGAGCCTTGCGATGCACGCACCCGGACCAGCCAACCATGAACAGATTTCGGCCACGCGACACTAGGGTGACGGCATGCAGAAGTGGGAGTACGTGACCGTGCCGCTGCTCGTGCACGCGACGAAGCAGATCCTCGACAACTGGGGTTCGGAGGGATGGGAGCTTGTGGCCGTCGTGCCGGGGCC
>JAYUEA010000296.1:0-5085 GCA_043739465.1 Propionibacteriaceae bacterium | reverse complement strand
TCAACGCGCTCGGGAGGGCCGTCGCAGAGCAGCGCGACGCCCTGATACGCGCGACGACCGACGTGCTGGACTCCGGCTGGTTCGTACGAGGCGGGCAGGCCGTGGAGAAGGCCCTGGCCTGAGTCTCGCAAGGGGCGCCTCGCACGCGTCGTGACGCTCGTCGCACCGACTACGATCAACTCGTGCCAAGCCTGGGGTCCGTTGTCGATCGGGACCGCGTCGTGGCGTCCGACTTTGCGGATGCGGCGGAGACGCTGGCGATGCTTGGCTCGCCGATACGCGTTCAACTGCTGTGGGTGCTGAGCCAAGGCGAGCGGGACGTGACGGGCCTGGCAGAGGCGATCGGAGCATCGTTGGCCACGACCAGCCATCATCTTCGCCGGATGCGGGCGGCCCGATTGATCACGTCACGCGCGGACGGTCGTCATCAGGTCTACTGCGCCGACGATCCGCACGTGATCGAAGTCATCGCGCAGGTCGTCGACCACCACGCCGATCTTCGGCTCCGTGCGTCAGCGGCGGCCCGCTCGTCGGGCGCGCGATCAGCCGGCGACGACGTGGAACAGATGGCCGATGATCCAGGTGAGGGCCATGGCAGCGCTTCCCCCGAGGACGTTGCGGAGGATCGGATGATGCTTCGCGGAGTCGCTGATGCGGGCGCTGACCCACCCGGTCCCGTACAGCCCGGCGACGGCGACCGCCACGGTGACGGGGATACGGGTCGTGGCGGGAAGCAGCACCATGGCGAGCAATGGAAGAACGAAGCCTGACGTGAAGGCGATCGCCGAGGCCGCGGCGGCGTGCCAAGGGTTGGTGAGCTCGTCCTGGTGGATGCCGTACTCGGCACGCAGATGCGCGGCGAGCGGATCGTGGGCGGTGAGCTCCTTGACGACCAGTCGAGCGGTCGACTCCGTCAGTCCCTGCCCCTGGTAGACGGTGACGAGCTCGTCGAACTCTTCCGTCGGTGTGGCGGCGAGGTCGTTGCGTTCCTTGGCGATGAGCGCCACCTCGGTGTCGCGCTGGCTGGAGACCGACACGTACTCGCCCATCGCCATGGCGCACGCGCCGGCGAGGAGGCCCGCGACGCCGGCGGTGAGGATGGCCGGCGAGTTGGTGGGGTTGGCCGCAGCGACGCCGATGCAGATTCCGGCGCCCGACACCAAGCCGTCATTGGCTCCGAGGACGCCTGCGCGGAGCCAGTTCAGCCGGGCGCCGAGCCCTCCGAAGCCGATCGTTTCCGGGGCGGATGTGTCGGAAGTCATAAACCGATCCTTCTCTCAGATGCTCAAACGATGCTATCAGCGTCCGAGTGTTGGGTTCGTCGCAACTCTACCTTCAGCCGGCCGCTACGACGAGTCCCGCAGACCACCCTGGTCGATCGTCGGTACACGGCGGGTCAGCGTCGCGCGCTGGACGACCTGCGGCCCGTACCGGCGGATCGCGCGGTCCATCGCCACCTCCGCCTCACGCCACCCACGATCGGGGGGGACGAGGGCGAACTGCTGGTACGCGACGTCGGCGTCGGCGAGGCCCGGCAGCCGCACACCGACCTTGCGGATCCGGCTCCGTTGTAGCCCCCCCACCTCAGATAGGAAGCCGGAAATACCGGTCGGACAGGAGCGCGCCCATATAGACCTGCACCGCCAGCAGCCCGGCCGTGTACGCGACGGCGAACGCCGCTGTCAGGTGGAGACCCGCGGTGATGCCGACCAGCGCCCCCACGACGATGGCGGGCACCCACCAGAACCTCGGAGCGCCGCAAGCCCGCGGCGCGGGGACGCGCGCGCCGCCGCGGGCGCCATGAACAGGCCGAGGGTCACCGCTGACCACGTGAGCATCGTGGTCGCGTAGGCAGGCGGCCAGGCGACACCGACCCCTTGCACCATCGTGCAGGGCAGGGCACGACGCCACAGGAGGAAGACCACGGCGGCCACGGGGACAGCGACACCCGCGACCACGGCAATCCCGACCGGGCCGTACGCGCGTCGACGGAGGCGGTGGTAGGCGTACACGACCACCACGCAGGCTGGCGCGGCGAGGCCGAACTAGCGGGCGCTGAAGGCCCCGAACCCGACGACGAGTGCCGCGCCAAGCCACACGAACCCACCGTGGTAGCAGCCAACAATCGCCACGGCGACGACCCCAGCGAACGCCCCTTCACACCTCGTGTTCGTCAAGCCAGGCAGCCTAGAGCGTGGGGCCCCACTGGTGTAGCCACTGTCAGTCTTGTGAGCACGCAGCACTAGAGTTACGACGTTTCGTCGCTCCTCACGATTGTGAAGCAGGTGTTCCGTGCTGTTGTCTGGGTCTCTGGTCGCAGCACGACGCGACGACGGGCGACCCCGATGAACCCCCTCCGCCTCCTGCGGCTCATCCGTCGCGCCGGTCGCATCGCCGAACCGGCGCCTCCGAAGCCGGACGCTGACCCCTCGCTGACCATCCCCGCAGCCCTGCGCGGCAGCGTGCAGGTGCGTCATGTGGACACCGGGTCGTGCAACGGCTGCGAGATCGAGGTCGGGGCCGCGTTCGGACCTGTGTACGACGTCGAGCGCTACGGGGCCCGTCTCGTCGCCAGCCCTCGCCACGCCGACGTCCTGGCGGTGACCGGGGTCGTGACCCACAACATGGTCGAGCCCCTCGTGCGCACCGTCGAGGCCACGCCACAGCCGCGGCTCGTCGTCGCGATCGGCGACTGCGCCCGCAACTGCGGGATGTTCGCCGGTGGCTACGGGGTGGCGGGCTCGGTGGGCGACGTCACCCACGTCGACCTCGAGGTGCCCGGCTGTCCCCCTCGTCCCGAGGACATCGTGGCCGCCCTGCGCAAGGTGACAGGTCGATGACGGTCGCAGGAGGGCTGCTCACGGAGCTGGTCCTGTGCGGGCTGGCCGTGGTGCTCGCGCTCGTGGTGCCGGCCAAGCACCGCTCCCTCGCGTCCGGTGGCGCCAGCATGGCCCTCGGCGTGGCGGGCGTCCTGACCGGTGCCAGCGCGATGACAGCGCCTGTACCGGTGGGGCTGACGCTCGGGCTGGGCATGCCTGGCACCGACCTGGGCCCGATGATCCTGGCCCCGACGCCCCTCGGCGGGCTGTTCGGCATCGTGGTGGGTGCGGTGGGTGCCGTCGCGGCGCTGTACGGGATCGGGTACGCCCACGGCCCTGCCGCCTCCCGTACCGGCTGGTCGGCCTACGCCGTCTTCCTGGCCGGCATGCTGCTGGTCACGTCGGCGGGCGATGTCGTCACGTTCCTGCTCGGCTGGGAGACGATGGCGATCGGATCCACCGTGCTGCTCCTTGCCGACCACGCCACGCGCCCGGCCGTACGACCCGCCACCCTCTGGTACGCCGTCATGACGCACCTCAGCTTCCTCGCGCTCGTCCTGGGGTTCGCGCTCCTCGCCAGCGACGCGCACGGCACGTCGTTCGCCGCGATCGCCGCCGCTCGCCTCAGCGGCCCCACAGCCGTCGTGGCCTACTTCCTGCTACTCGTGGGCTTCGCGACGAAGGCCGGCCTGGTCCCGTTCCACGTCTGGCTCCCCCGCGCGCACCCCGAGGCGCCGAGCCACGCCTCTGCCGTGATGAGCGCGGCCATGGTGAAGATGGGCGTGTACGGGATCATCGTGCTCACCTCCTCGCTCCTGCCCCGGGTCTCGGCCACCTTCGCGCTCGTCGTCCTGGCGCTCGGCGTCGTGTCCGCCTCGTACGGCATCCTCCAGGCAAGCGTGAGCAGCGACCTGAAGCGGCTCCTCGCCTACTCGACGACAGAGAACGTCGGGCTGGCGGTCACCGCGCTCGGGCTCGCGATGCTGCTCGCCAACGCCGGGCAGAACCAGTCCGCAGACGTTGCACGGATCGCTGCCCTCCTCCTGGTGGTCAGCCACGCGGCCTTCAAGACCGTGCTCTTCCTCGGAGCCGGCAGCATCCTCCATGCGACTGGCCTGCGCGACCTCGACAAGCTCGGTGGCCTCATCCGAACACATCCTGTGACCACCTGGACCTTCGGCGTCGCCGCCCTCGGCGCCTCGGCCCTGCCGGTGACCAGCGGCTTCGTGGCAGAGTGGACGCTGCTCCAGGCCCTCGTGCACGGCGACGGCCGCTTCGACACGATCCTCGCGTTCGCACTCCCGGTGACGCTCGGCCTGGTCGCCCTCACCATCGGGCTCGGCCTGCTCACGTTCGTCAAGGCGTTCGGGACCGCGTTCCTCGCCCGGCCCCGCTCGGCCGCCGCAGCGTCGGCGGAGCCCGAGATCCAGCCCGGTCTCGGAGCCGCCACCATGTCGACCGCTCAGCTCCTGGGCGCGGCCGCCGTGGTGGCACTCGGCCTTGCGGCGGGCCCCGTCGCCGCCGCCTGCGCCAGGGCATGGGGCCTCAGCGACGCGCTCGTCGATGGCCTTGGAGGCGTTCGGTTCGCGTCGGTGGGGATCCTCGACCCGGTGTCGATCACCCTGCTCGCGGCCGGTCTGGCTCTCCCCGTGTGCCTGCTCATCCTTGTCCTGCGTCGGCGCGTGCCACGTCGCGAGACCGACGTGCCCTGGGGCTGCGGCGGCGTCCGAACCTCCCCGCGCATGGAGTACACGGCCACCTCCTACGCCGAGCCGCTCGTGCGCGTCTTCGGCGAGGCACTCCGCCCGGCCCGGACCCTCGAGATCTCCCACGCCGAGGCCGACCACGTGCTGGAGAGCCGCGTCGCGTTCGCGCAACAGGTCACCGACCTCGTCGAGGTGCGCGGCTACGCCCCCGCCGCGAACTGGCTCAGTCGGGTCGGCGACCAGGCCCGCAAGATCCAGAACGGCAGCATCCACCGCTATCTCGGCTTCTCGTTCGCGGCACTCCTCGTCGTGCTCCTGGTGGTGACGATCCCGTGATCTCAGCCCTGCTCGTCATCCTTCAGGTCGCCGTCGCCGTGGGGGTCACGCCCCTCCTGCTCGGCGTGATGCGACAGGTCCGCAGCAGGCTCGAGGGCCGCGTCGGAGCGGGCGTCCTCCAGCCCTACCGCGACACCATCAAGCTCCTGCAGAAGCAGCCCATGCGAGCTGCCGGGTCGAGCGTCGTTCTGGTTGGCGCCCCGATCGTGCTCCTGGTCTCGAGC
>JAYUEA010000295.1:0-5090 GCA_043739465.1 Propionibacteriaceae bacterium | reverse complement strand
GCGACAGCGTTCCGCGCCACCAAGCCCGCCGTGTGAGGCTCCACGTCGGCGCATGCCCGAGCTAACGGCTCGCCCACGTCTCCCCTTGCCGCGCCGGTTGTGGAAGGGCTGGCCGCTTCCTCGCGCGTTCGCGGGTTGGAGCTGCCGTTCCTCGAGGGCGATGTCTGCCTGCCGGACGCGCGTGCCGGGCGAGTGGTGCCACGTCGTCACGATGATCCCCGCGACCAAGGCCGCGCTCGAGACTGACGAGCTGTACGGGCTGGCGTCGAGGGATGCCGACGGTCGGGAGTCAGCCCTGGAGCTGCTGCGGTCTGTACGAGACGTGGTCGTGCGGCGAAGCGACGTGAGAGCGCTCGAGCTGCCGTCGGCGCCGCGTCGTACGGGGTCCGCGGCGATCTTCATGGACTCGCTCGCCGAGGTTGCGAGCTGGGACTGGGCCGGCGTCGAGAGGTCCTCGAGCACTGCGACGCCTGGACGACTGCGCACCCGGTCGAGAAGGGCTTCCTGTCGTTCTCGGACGAGCTGGCGGCGGTCGCGTCTGTACAGGGCGGCGCGACTCGCGTCACGTCCGGCGTGAACTGGGCGCGTAGCGTCATAGAGTCGCGGGACGTCGCGACGGGCGGCCAACATGTGGCTGAGGCCGCGCGGCGCGGGCTTCTCGGAGCGGTGATGTTCTCGTCGGTCGGCGATCGCGAGTCGGCGCTCGGGGGTCCTTGGCGCGACGTGCATCTGGCTCCTGCGGGCCTTTCGGGGACGCCCGAGGGCAGCCTGCTGACGGCCTCGCTGATCGAGGAGACCGTCGAGGCAGCTGGTCCGTACGACGGGATCCTGGGCCTGAAGATCAACCTGACGCCGGTGGGGTTGGAGCCGGCCGTCATCGTCGAGCGGCTGCTGGAGATCGCTGCGCTGATCCCCTGAGGCCGGACCCTTCGAGACGTCGACGGGCTTCGCCGGTCGACTCCTCAGGGACCCGACTCGCATCACCGTCTGCGTCGCCTTCCCTCGGCTCCCTGAGGAGCACCGCGACGGAGTCGCCGTGCGTCTCGAAGGGCGTCTCGAAGGGCGTCTCGAAGGGCCAGCTCCAACGTCCTTGCTCTGCCTAGCACGACCGCCTCAGGGGCGGACTAGATTGGGGTGATGACCGTACGGCCTGCTGCCGTCGCCGGGCAGTTCTACCCCGCCGAGCCTGTACGACTGCGAGCGCTGGTCAACGACCTGCTCGCGGAGGTCGAGCCTGAGCCCGCACAAGCCGCGGGCTTCATCGTGCCGCACGCCGGCTACGTCTACTCGGGGTCGACCGCAGCCCACGCGTACGCCGCGCTCGCCCTGGATCCGCCCGAGCGGGTGCTGCTCATCGGTCCGACGCATCGCGTGTACATGGCGGGCATGGCCCTCGCCGGCGCCGAGGCGTTCGAGACCCCGCTCGGTGTCGTACACACCGACCGCGACCTCGTGGCGGCGGTGAAGGAGTCGAAGGCCGTGTCCGTACGCCCTGATGTCCACGCGGAGGAGCACTCGCTGGAGGTGCAGCTGCCGTTCCTGCAGGTGGTGGCGCCGTACGTGCCCGTCGTACCGCTGGCCGTCGGCGATGTCGACACCCAGCAGGTCGCGGACGTCATCGAGCTCGCGCTCGCCCTCCCCGGCACCGCGGTGCTGGTCTCGACGGACCTGAGCCACTACCACCCGTACGCCGAAGCCGCGATCCTCGACGCCGACACCATCGAGCGCATCACGGCGCTGGACCGCACCATCCCGCACGACCGTGCGTGCGGGGCGTCCCCGCTCAACGGCGCCCTCGTCGCCGCGCAGCGCCACGGCTGGACCCCCCAGCTGCTGTTCGCGTGCAGCTCAGGCGACACGGGCGGCACCCGCGACCGGGTCGTGGGCTACGCCGCGTTCCGACTGAGGAGCCACCATGTCTGACCTGCTGCCACCCGATGCCGGCACCGTGCTGTGCGTCATCGCCCGACGAGCCATCGCGGCCCGGTTGGGCGTGGCGGATCCTCATTTTGATACCCCCGTCGACCCTTCCCGCCCAGGTCCGGGGGGAAGATCGGATCTGGGGTATCGAAATGCGGATTCCTGGCTAGAGAGTCCCGGCGCCACGTTCGTCACCCTCACCAAGCACGGCGTCTTGCGCGGTTGCATCGGCACGCTCGCCGCCCACCAGCCGCTCCGCGACGACGTCGCAGCCAACGCCGTGAACGCTGCCGTCCACGACCCCAGGTTCCCGCCACTCACCCCCGCGGAGCTCGGAGAGACCCACATCGAGGTCTCGATCCTGAGCACCCCCGAGGCCGTACCCTTCGCGAACCACGCCGATGCCGTCGCCCGGCTCCGGCCGCGCGTCGACGGCGTGATCCTGGAGTACGGGAGCCACCGCGGCACCTTCCTCCCGCAAGTCTGGGAGCAGCTGCCCCACGCCACCGACTTCCTCGCCCACCTCGTCGAAAAGGCGGGGCTGCCCGCCGACTGGTGGGACGACTCCGCGCGCCTGTCGCGCTACACCGTCACGGCGTTCGAGGAGCCATGAGCCACACCGGTCGCTGGTGGCACGAGGTCGCCGACGGGCGGCTGCAGTGCGACGTCTGCCCGCGCGAGTGCCGCCTGCGCGACGGACAGCGCGGCTTCTGCTTCGTCCGCGCCCGGGAGGGCGACGAGGTGGTGCTGACCACGTACGGGAGGTCGTCGGGCTTCTGCGTCGACCCCATCGAGAAGAAGCCGCTGAACCACTTCCACCCGGGCACGTCGGTGCTGTCGTTCGGCACCGCGGGCTGCAACCTCGGCTGCAAGTTCTGCCAGAACTGGGACATGTCCAAGGCCCGCGAGATGGACCGGCTCATGGACCAGGCCTCGCCGCAGCTCATCGCGGAGACCGCCGTGGACCTCGGGTGCCGGAGCGTCGCGTTCACGTACAACGACCCGGTGATCTTCGCCGAGTACGCGATCGACACCGCCCTGGCCTGCCACGAGCGGGGCGTCTCGTCGGTCGCTGTCACGGCCGGGTACGTGAACCCGGAGACGCGTCGTGACTTCTTCTCCGTGATGGACGCCGCGAACGTCGACCTCAAAGGGTTCACCGACGCGTTCTACGAGAAAGTCACCGGAGCCAAGCTGCGGCCAGTGCTGGACACGCTCTCGTACCTGGCCAGCACCGACGTCTGGTTCGAGATCACGACGCTCCTCATCCCCGGCTTCAACGACTCCGACGACGAGCTGCGGGCGATGGGCCGCTGGGTGATGTCGGAGCTCGGCCCCGACGTCCCCCACCACGTCACCGCGTTCCACCCGGACTGGCGCATGCGGGAGGTGCCGCCCACGCCCGCGTCCACGCTGCTGCGGGCGCGCGAGATCCTGCTCGGCGAAGGGCTCCACCACGTCTACACCGGCAACATCTCGCACCGGCTCGGCGAGGTCACGTACTGCGCGAGCTGCCGCCTGGAGCTGATTGAGCGGGATCGGTACGAGATCCTCACGTACGCGCTCACCGAGGACGGCTCTTGCCCCGACTGCGGCGAGAGGCTGCCGGGCGTGTACGACAGATCGCCGGGCCACTTCGGCCCCCGCCGCATCCCGGTGCGGCTGGGTTCGGGTTTCCCACGGTAAGTGGGTATCTCACCACGTGCCGAGCCAAATTCGTGAGGTGACGACGTGCCCACACCCCGTGGGAATCCGACTCATCGAGACCCACGTCACCAGTTGCCGCATCCGTACGAAGGGATCAGCCATGGTCTCCATCGACTCCGCCGGGAACTTCCTGTAGCTCGACGCGCGGTTGCTCGAGGCGGCCCAGCAGCATGCCTTCGACATGCGCGGCCGCCTGACTGAGTGGGTTCACCACACCGGCCGTCAACCCCGTTCGCGACGCGGTCCTCACTCGTGAGTCTGACGACTCCGGCCGGCCTTGAGCAACGCCTGTCGCCGTTTGGCCTCCAGCCGACGCAGCTGCGACGAGCGAGTCGGTCGGGTGGCGCGTCGGGGAGGGGGCGGCGGGGCGAGTCCTTCCCGCAGCAGCGCGGCGAGCCTCTCACGGGCCGCGGCTCGGTTGCGGCGTTGAGCCCGATGCTCCGACGCGGCGACCACGATCCGCCCCTGGACGACGCGATCGCCGAGCGCCAAGAAGATACGTTCGCGCTGCGTCTCGCTCAGCGTCGGGCTCGACACCACGTCGAACTCGAGCTCGACCCGAGAATCGGCGGTGTTGACCCCTTGCCCGCCGGGTCCGCTGGAGCGCGAGAACCGCTCGACGAGCTCGGCGCCGGGTATGACCAGCGGCAGGGGGAGTCCGGGGCCGGCACGAACGACGAGGTCCATCAGCGCTCAGCTCCCCCACTCGCTCGGCCGGGCCGCTCCCTGCTGGTTCACCGCACCACGCTAGCCAACGCGGCACCGGTGCGACCCCACGGCGCGAATGAGTCAGCGCACGGGGCGCAGCACGGTCTCACCAGTCTCGACCGGGGTCTTGGGCCCGTGGGATCCGCGACGCAGCGCGCGGGCGAAGAGCAGACCGACAACGACCACGTACGCCACCCAGACGGCCACCTGCAGCACCGTCGGCGTGGGCGAGAAGTTGAGCGTGCCGCGAAGCACTGTGCCGAGGACGCCCGACGCAGGGACGGCGCCGGAGATGTCGAACGCCACATGGTCCCCGCCCGGGAAGATGCCGACCTCCTGGAGCTCGTGGACGCCGTAGGCGAGAACGCCCGCGGCGATCACGATCAGCGCACCACCGGTGATGGTGAAGAACTTCGTGAGGTTGATCCGTACGGCGCCCGCGTACAACGCGTACCCCAGCCCTGCCGCCAGCGCGATGCCGATCAGGGCTCCGACCAGTGGCCCTGCGCCCGTCTCGCCCGAGCTCCGGGTCGTCGCCCAGAGGAACAGCGCGGTCTCGATGCCCTCACGACCCACTGCGAGGGCGGCGATCACGGCGAGCGACCACGGGCTCGAGGCATGGGCATCAACGCGGGCACGGAGGTCGCGGGACAGGGTGCGCGACGCCGAGGCCATCCAGAAGATCATCCAGGTGACCAGGGCGACGGCGAGGATCGACAGCACGCCTGCGATCTTCTCCTCCGCCCCGACATCCA
>JAYUEA010000294.1:0-1646 GCA_043739465.1 Propionibacteriaceae bacterium | reverse complement strand
AGCTGGGCGCCCCGCGGGCGGGTGATCTGGTCGGCGGTGTAGGTGCCGAACGGCAGGAACAGGTATCCGGGTTGGTATGGGTGGACGTCGTCACGGTCGACGACGGTGATGTCCCACTGGCCCGCATCGAGGTGGCGCCGTAGCTTGTTGACGATCATCGTCCCGGCTGTCCCGGCACCCAGCACCAGCAGTCGTTTCTGCACGGCTCGTTCCTCGCTTCTTGTGGTGGCGTCTTGTCCTCATCCACCACGCTAGGAAGCGTCCTGCGACGCAGGCAGGGCCAAAGGTCCCAGGTACCCCGTGGGGTATGTCACACGCGAGAGTCGGCCAGACAGGCTGAGGGCAGTTCGAACCAGCGCAGATGCTCGAAGTCCACGGACACCAGGTCGTCGATGGGTTCACCGGTGGCAGGTGTGGCCGCCGCGAGCACGGCCTTGGCCTCCTGGAGGTAGCGCTGGAGCTCGGACTCCGGCGCGCGGTCTTGGTGGCGCGGGTACCGCATCCGTCCCTGGCCGTCATACGTCACCTGCCCCAGGCGCAGCGGGGGCTCCGCCGGCCCCCGGCGGTGCCGCCACAGGCCCGTGGCCGGCTCGAACCGGTAGTCACCAAGCAGGCGCCACCCGTCCTTGGCCACAAGCCGCACGACCTCGACGATGTAGGCGAAGACCGCCTCGGAGATGAAGTAGTTGAAGTTCACCCGGACCCAACCGGGCTTGATGCCCTCGCACCCGTGGGCGATCTCGCGGTCGAACTCGTGCGACCGGTCAAGGTCGATGCCGAGCAGCCGGTGTCCGTATGGGCCGGCGCACGAGCAGCCGCCGCGGGACTGGATCCCGAACAGGTCGTTGAGCAGGGCGACGACGAAGTTGTGGTGCAGGTACCGCCCGCTGGGGGCGCGCACGACGAACGAGACGATCGAGAGCCGCTCCGCCTCGAGGTTGCCCAGGATCTCGATGGACGGCTCCTGCAGCCAGGCGCTGATGGCTCGCCGCAGGTA
Organism: Propionibacteriaceae bacterium; assembly: GCA_043739465.1. Lineage (GTDB taxonomy): Bacteria > Actinomycetota > Actinomycetes > Propionibacteriales > Propionibacteriaceae > Fen-668. Next base: position 649 of record JAYUEA010000294.1, on the reverse strand, counting down.
GTCCTCCTCGTGGGAACGGATCACCTCGACCCCCACGGCCGCCTTCAGCTGGAACACCAGCCCGGCGCGGATCGCCTCGACAATGGCCGGAGTGCCGCCCTCCTCGCGCTGGGCCGGGTCGTCGAGGTACCGGTGCTCGCTGGGGTTGACGTAGGCCACGGTGCCACCGCCGGGGACGTCGGGCACCCGGTTGCCCAGCAGCTCGCGCCGCACGACCAGGACACCTGGGGTGCTGGGGCCACCGATCAGCTTGTGCGGGCTGAGGAAGACGGCGTCCTTGTAGGACAGCGGGTCACGCTCGGGTCCGCCATACATCTCGATGTCGACGTAGGGGGCGGCCGCGGCGAAGTCCCAGAACGAAAGGGCACCGTGGCGATGCAGCAGAGCCGAGATGGCGTGGCTGTCGCTGAGGATGCCGGTGACGTTGCTGGCGGCCGAGAACGAGCCGATCCGCAATGGGCGGGCGGCATGCTTCAGCAGCTCCCGCTCTAGCTGGGCGACGTCGATGTGCCCGTCGCCGTCCTGGGGAATCATCACGACGTCGGCGACCGACTCGCGCCAGGGCAGCTCGTTGGAATGGTGCTCGAAGGGCCCGATGAACACAACGGGGCGTTGCTCGGCGGAGATGGTGTCGCCAAGGTGATACCTG